>CAYZQZ010000172.1:0-8064 GCA_964480235.1 uncultured Reyranella sp.
CGACGTCGTCGAATGCATTTCCGAGACCGGCGGTGAGATCCTGTTGGTGCCGAATGCGTCTCCCTACGAAATCGGCAAGACCGACGTACGGGTCCAGTTGGGCGTTCAGCGCGTGGTCGAGAGCGGTCTGCCGTTCGTCTATCTCAATCAGGTCGGCGGCCAGGACGAGGTGGTCTATGACGGCGGCTCCTTCGCGTTGGGCGCCGACCGGCAGTTGACGGCCAAGCTCGCGTCGTTCCGCGAGCAGGTGGCGACGCTGGAATTCCGGCGCGGCCACCTATCAGGAGGAACGGGGGGCTGGGAGTGCCAGCCCGGCCCGATCGCCCCGGAGCTGAGCGACATCGAGTCGATCTACCAGGCGATGATGCTCGGCCTGCGCGACTATGTGAACAAGACAGGCTTCCCCTCGGTGGTGATCGGCCTGTCGGGCGGCGTCGACTCGGCACTGACCGCGGCGGTGGCGGCCGACGCGCTGGGGCCCGAACGCGTCGCGACCATCATGATGCCGTCGCCCTACACCAGCGCCCACTCGCTCGAGGATGCCAGGGCCTGCGCCGAAGCGATCGGCGTGAAGTACGACATCGTCTCGATCGAGCCCGCGATGGCGGCCTTCCGCGCCATGCTGACGCCGCTGTTCGGCAACCGCGGGGAAGACGTCACCGAGGAGAACGTCCAGAGCCGCGCCCGAGGCGTCACCCTGATGGCGGTGTCGAACAAGCTCGGCGGCATGGTGGTGACGACCGGCAACAAGTCGGAGATGGCCGTGGGCTACGCCACGCTCTATGGCGACATGTGCGGCGGCTACAACGTGCTGAAGGACGTCTACAAAACGACGGTCTTCGAGCTGTGCCACTGGCGCAACACGCATTTCCCCGAAGGCGCCATGGGCCGCAAGGGCCGCGTGATCCCCGAGCGCATCATTGCCAAGCCGCCCTCGGCGGAGCTGAAGGCCGACCAGAAGGACGAGGATTCGCTACCACCCTATCCGGTGCTCGACGCCATCCTGAAGGGATTGATCGAGCGCGACCTGTCGGCCGAGGATCTCGCGCGCGAAGGCTTCGATGGCGCCACGGTCGATCGCGTGTGGCGGCTGCTCGAGGGTGCGGAGTACAAGCGCCGCCAGGCGCCGCCCGGCGTGAAGATCACTTCGCGCATCATCAGCCGTGAGCGGCGCTATCCGATCGTCAACGGGTTCAGGGGCTGAAGGGGTAGACGATGCTGATCGCGCAGGTTACCGACATGCATCTGCGGGCCGAGGGCCAGCTGCTGTACGACCGCATCGATACCGGAGGCTTTCTCGACCGGGCGGTGGCGCATGTGCTGAAGCTCGACCCGAAGCCCGACGTCGTGCTCCTGACCGGCGACCTGGTCGAAGGCGGCAAGCCCGAGGAATATGCCCGCCTGCGCCGGATGATCGCGCCGCTGAAGATGCCGGTCTATGTGATTCCCGGCAATCACGATGCGCGCGAGCCGTTGCGCGCCGCCTTCGCCGACCGGGGGTATTTGCCGTCCTCCGGCTTCCTGCAGTACGCGATCGACGATTTTCCGCTCCGGCTGATCGCGCTCGACACGCTGGTCGAAGGCAAGGGCCACGGCGCAATGTGCGCCGAACGGCTGGGCTGGCTCGAAGCGCGACTGGCCGAGTCGGCGAAGCCCGCAGTGTTGTTCATGCATCATCCGCCGTTCGATACCGGCATCGGCTTCTTCGACGGCGCCAAACTCAATGTCGGCCACGAGCGCTTGGCCGAGATCGTCGGCCGGCATCGCCAAGTCGAGAGGGTGATGTGCGGCCACGTCCATCGTTCGATTCAGGTGCGCTTTGCCGGTACCGTCGGCTCGACGGCGCCCAGCACGGCCCATCAGGCGACGCTCGACCTGAAGGACGGCGCGCCGCTCAGCATGATGATGGAGCCGCCGGCGATCGCGCTGCACCACTGGCAGCCGCGCACCGGGCTGGTGACGCATGTGAGCTACATTGGCGAGTTCGACGGGCCCAAGCCCTTCCGCAAGCTATAGCGGGAACCTGAGTTCATAGAAGGCGTTACCCGTTACCGTGACCGAGTCCCTGGAAACCCTGACCAAGCGCCTCGGCCCCGGCATCATCACCGGCGCGGCCGACGACGATCCGAGCGGCATCGCGACCTATTCCCAGGCCGGCGCGCAGGCGGGCGTCGGCCTGCTGTGGGCCGTGGTGATCACGCTGCCGATGATGGTCGCGGTGCAGTCGGTCAGCGCCCGCATTGGCCGTGTCACCGGCCGCGGCCTTGCCGCCAACATGCTGCGGGTTTTTCCGCGCCCCGTGGTCTTCCTGGTGGTGGGCCTGCTCCTGGTTGCCAACACCATCAACATCGCGGCCGATCTCACGGCGATGGGGGCGGCGGCCGAACTGGCGATCGGCGGCCGCGAGCCCTTCTATACGGCGGGCTTTGCGGTGGCGTCGCTGCTTGCTGTCGTGTTCGTGCCGTACCACCGCTATGTCGGCGTGCTGAAATGGCTGACCCTGTCGCTGTTCGCCTATGTCGGCGTGGTGTTCACCGTCCATATCGACTGGCTGGCCGTCGCCCAGGGGGCTCTGGTGCCGCGGTTCGAGTTCACGGGCCAGACGCTGATGCTGATCGTCGCCCTGTTCGGCACCACCATCAGCCCGTATCTCTTCTTCTGGCAAAGTTCGGAGGAGGTCGAGGACGAGGAGGCCGATCCCGAGGCCGGGCCGCTGGTCGACCACCCCGAGCAGGCGCCGCGCGAACTGACGCGCATCGGCTGGGACACCTGGGCCGGCATGATCTTTTCGAACCTGATCGCCTTCTTCATCATCCTGACCACGGCCGTCACTCTGCACGCCAACGGCCAGACCGACATCCAGACCACGGCGCAGGCGGCTGCTGCGCTCAAGCCGGTGGCGGGCGACCTCGCCTTCGCCCTGTTCAGTCTCGGCATCATCGGGACGGGATTGCTCGCCGTGCCGGTCCTCGCGGGCTCGGCCGCCTATGCGGTGGGCGAGGCCGGGGGCTGGCGGGTTGGGCTGGAACGCCGGCCCGGCGAAGCGCTGCTGTTCTATGGGGTGATTGCCGGCGCCATCCTCGTGGGCCTCGCCATCGACCAGGCTGGGCTCGATCCGATCAAGGCGTTGCTGTGGAGCGCAGTGGTCAACGGCATCATTACCGTGCCGACTATTGCTGCCATGATGCTCGTGGCGTCGAAGCGCGAAAGCATGGGGCCCTTTGTGGCGACGGCCTGGCAGCGAATTGGCGGATGGGCGACGACGGCAATGATGGCTGCCGCCGCCGTCGCCATGTTCGCCACGATGTGACGCTCTGGCGCGTTTTGCCTTGACATATATTGCGATAAACGCCATATTGCGGAGGCGGAGCCTGTCGCCATTTTGCTTCGACTTTTTGAAATTTTGTCGGGAGAAGTGGCAATTTTCTAGAGTCTCCGGACCCTCTGGACCGCAAGTCGATCGATGTCAAAAAGGCATTGAATGCCACGGCCTTGGGCAGCGAAGGTCGGCGTTTCTGGAACCGGCCGCTCCTGTGGCGGGTTCTTCTGGAAGGGAAGGCGACGCCCTGGAGGAACGTGTTTCGGTTGAGGCCCGCCAGCGTTTCAGGCGAGTCCCCTGGAGGATTTTTTGTGGCGAGAGCGTCGGGAACCCGGAGCCATCAAGCGCTGGGCCATCGGAGACGCCGGTTGCGGACCGGATGGATGATGGCAAGGAGGGACAGACGCCGAATTGTCCCACGTACCATTTCTTGTGCCGGTTACTTTCGGCAACCGTTAGATTCCCGTCAGACTAAGGGGAAGCGTCCGCGGCGATACAAGGTCTTGTGTTCGGTTGGGCCGCTGTGTGCGCCGACGATCTGCTGTCAGTTTTCGTCAGCGCTACGCTCCAGAGTCGGCGCATGAAACTCTATTCAGGTCCGCTCAGCATGTTCGGCGCCAAGGCCGAGATCGCGCTCGCCGAGAAGGCGATCGATTTCGAACTGGTCATGGTGCCGTTCGAGATGAAGACGCTCTATCAGCCCAGGCACCCCGAGGTGCTGCGCATCAATCCCAAGCGCCAGGTGCCGGTGCTGGTCGATCCCGGGGTGGGCGACGACCTCGAGATCTTCGATTCGACCCAGATCTTCGAATACCTCGAGACGCTGAGGCCCGAGCCTGCGCTGTGGCCGGCCGATCCCCGGGCGCGCGCCCGTGCCCGACTGCTTGAGCACAAGTCCGACGAGGTCTACTTCCCGCCGATCGTACGGCTGATGGGGCTGCAGGACCGACCCGACGATCCGGCCGCCATCGAGGCCCGCGGCCTCGCCGCACGCTACTACGACGAGTGCGAGTCGCAATTGGGCGAGCGGTCGTGGCTGGCTGGCGACTATTCCTATGCCGACATCGCCTTCTACATGGCGGCCCTGTTCGGCGAGCGCATGGGCGCGCCGCTGACCGAGGCTCATCCGCGGCTCCTGGCCTGGCGCGACCGCATGAGCGCGCGGCCGGCGGTCGCCGGGGTGGCCGGCGCCATGGGACGCTACCTGCTGAGCCAGGGCCGCAAATTGCCGCCTTTCCTTATGGCGCTCGCGGCGTAGACTCCGGGCAAAGGTCCGGAGGAATGACGTCGCCATGTTCAAAGCCCATGCCCTGAAGGCCACGCTGGCGGCGGGGTTCGCCATGACCGCAGCGGCCGTCGTTTCGGCGCAGACGCCGACGAGCGAACCGCCGGCGTTTCGTCCGACGCTCGGCGACCTGATGACGATGGTCGTGCAGCCTCGGCATCTCAAGATCGGTGTCGCTGGCCAGGCGCGCAATTGGGAGTACCTTGCCTACGAAGCGCACGAACTCGAGGAGACGTTCGAGGCGATCGAACGCGCCTTTCCGCGCTATCGAAATGCCGCGATGGGCGACCTGCTGAAGATCGTGGAAGATCCGCTGAAGGAACTCGAGAAGGCGATCAAGGTCCGCGACGCCGCGGCCTTCGACACGGCCTACGCCAAGCTCACCGCCGGCTGCAATGCCTGCCATGCATCGACCGATCATCGGCCGATCGTGATCCAGGTACCGCGGGCGTCGTCCTTCCCGAATCAGAACCTGGCGCCGCTCAAGCCCTGAGCCATGGCACGCCAGGTCTTCTTTCTGCCGGGCACCGGCGCGTCGCCCGATTTCTGGAAGCCGGCCGGTGCGCTGCTGCCAGCTGACTGGTCGAAGACCTATTTCGGCTGGCCGGGTCTCGGCCACCAGCCGCACGATCCGGCGATCGCGAGCTTCGACGATCTGGTCGCCCTGGTCGAAGCGCGCCTGACCGGACCGGTCGATCTGGTGGCGCAGTCGATGGGCGGCGTGATCGCGGCCCGGCTGGCGATCGCCCGGCCTCAGCTGGTGCGGCGGCTGGTCCTGACGGTGACGTCGGGCGGCGTCGACATGGCGACGATGGGAGCGAGCGACTGGCGCGCCGAGTACCGGCAATTGTTTCCGAACGCCGCCGAGTGGGTTTATGCGCCGCGCAACGCCGCCCCCCAGCCGGTCGAGAAGATCGCCGCGCCGACCCTGCTGCTGTGGGGCGACAACGACCCGATCAGCCCGCTCGCGGTCGGCCGCCATCTCGCGCAGAAGATCCCGAACGCCGAACTGTACGTGCTGGCGGGCGGCGATCACAGCCTGGCGCAGAACCGGGCCGCCGAGGTCGCCTCGTTGATCGAGGCGCATTTGTCCGCCGATTGACGGGCACGATTGACGCGATCCGGGGCTCGGCGCAGGCTTATCGGATGCACAAGTATGTCGTCCCCGACTCGATCCGCGCCCGCGTCATCAAACTGCAGGGCAAACCGTTCGCGCTCGACCGCATCGATGCCGCGCGGACCGCGCTGGTCGTGGTCGACATGCAGAACTACTACATGGCCGAGGGCTATCCCAATCCGGCGCCGGTGGCGCAGGCGATCGTGCCCAACGTCAACCGCCTGGCGGCGGCGCTGCGGGCGGCGGGCGGCCGGGTGGTGTGGATCCAGACCGACAGCCGTGAGGCGCCTGCCAAGTGGAGCAACCATCAGAAGTACAAGCAGACGCCGGAGCGGGCCGAGGCGAGATTGCGTCTGCTGTCGGAGAACAGCGGCGGCTTCAAGCTCTATCCGGCGCTCGAGGCCAAACCCGACGATCTCTATGTCCGCAAGATCATGTTCAGCGCGATCCTGCCGAACTCGGGCGATCTCGACCGTGTGCTGCGCCAGCACGGCATCGAGAACCTGCTGGTCGCGGGCACCAAGACCAACGTGTGCTGCGAATCGACGGCGCGCGACGCCTCGATGATGAACTATCGCGTCGCCATGATCTCCGATTGCAACGCCACGTCGACAGACGAGGAGCATGCGGCGGCGCTGAACGGCTTCCAGATCTCCTTTGGCGACGTGATGACGGTCGACGAGGCGGTCGAACGATTGGTGCCCGCCAAGAAGCAGAGCGCAGCGGCGTCCTAGTATCTTCCCCATTCATATGGGGAAGTGCCCCGTCTTGCGGGGCGGTGCGGTCATGACCCCGTCGACCTCTCGGGCCACCTCTCCATATGACTGGGGAGGAGTGCTTCTCAACTCCCCGGAATGATCCCGGGTTTCATCGCCAGGCAATGGTCGGCGATGGCGCCCGGCGTGGTCAGCCAGACCCGGTCGAAGTTCTTGTTCTCCCGGATGCGCCTGAAGATGTTGCGCAACACCTTCAGCCGGTGCGGCTGGCCCATGATGAAGGTGTGCAGCGAGATCGCGAACACCAGCGGCCGCTCGACGCTCTGCTCGAGCAGTTCCTCGTACTGGCGCACGACGACCTCTTCGTAGACGGGCGCATCCTGCCGCAGATGGATGACCGACAGATAGTCATTGGTCTCGACGGCATAGGGCACGTTGAGCAGTGGCCCGGCGCGGGTCTTCATGAAGTAGGGCTGGTCGTCGCACGGCCAGTCGACCATGTACTTGTAGCCCGCCTCCTTCAGCAGATCCGGCGTCACCAGGCTCTCGGCCTGCAGCGGTGTCATCCAGCCGCCGGGCCGGTGACCCTCGTGACGCTGGATGGCGTGCGTCGCCTCCTCGATCAGCGCGCGTTCCTCGGCCTCGGGACGCTGGCCCGGTTCCTCGGAGTTGGTGCGGCCATGGCCCATGATCTCGTCGCGCTTGCGCTGGCCCAGCGCTTTCATGATCTCGGGATGGGTGTCGTAGAGGTACGAATTGATGTGATGGCCGAGCGGGATCTCGAATTTGTCAGCCATGTCGAGGATGTGCCAGATACCGACCCGGTTGCCATACTCGAGCCAGCACCAGTTGCGGTGATCCGGCCAGGGCAGGGGGTTGCCGAAGGTTGGTCCCTTCAGGCCGAAGCCGAAGGTCTCGACATTAAGCGCCACCCACACGGCGAGGCGCTTGCCGCCCGGCCACGAGTAGTCCGGCCGGCCCTTGAGCGGAACGTAGTCGAAGCGGCCGTGCGTCGGCAGCGGCCGGCCCGGAAGGACGGGCCGCGCCACCGGAGCGTTCACGGATTCACCTTGTGCTTCAGCATCATCTCGTAGACGCGCAGCACCGAGGTGCTGTCCTCCGGGCCCCAGCCCATGCCCTTGGCGAGACGCTGCAGGTTGTGCGTCGAGGCGCCCTGCTGCAGCGGCACGCCCAGCTCGTCGCCCAGCTCGAGCGCGAGATGCAGGTCCTTGTAGGCGAGGTCGAGTGCGAAGGACGGCGGATCGTAGAAATTCTTCATCGCGCGCAGGGTGAAGTTCTTGATGGCATTGGAGTTGCCGCTCGAGGTCGAGATGACGTGCAGCAGCTTCTCGGGATCGAGGCCGTATTTCGTGCCGAGCATCATGCCCTCGCACAGCGCTGCCATGTTGCAGAACGACAACATGTTGTTCACGAGCTTGGCGACTGTGCCGTTGCCCAGCGCGCCCATGTGGATCACGTTGGCGCTGAAGCTCTGCAGTACCGGCAGCGCGTCGTCGAACACCTTCTTGTCGCCGCCGACCATCATGGCGATGGTCGCCGCCTCGGCGCCGGCGGTGCCGCCGCTGACCGGGGCGTCGAGCATGGCGATGCCCTTGGCCGCCATCGC
>CAYZQZ010000173.1:0-7998 GCA_964480235.1 uncultured Reyranella sp.
TTCATGAGCACGATCGCCGCCGACACGGTCGCCACGCGCGATCTGCCTGACGCCACCGGCGGTGCGACCGTTGCGGCCGATGCCATCAATCGCATCACCCTGGCGGCCCTGTCGGACCGGTTTGCCTGGATCGTGCCCAAGGCGCAGCAGATCGCCTGATCAACGGTCGAGCCCAATTCGGAACGAGGGCTGCGGCCGGAGGACTACTCCGGCACGACCGGCAAGTGGGTGAGCAGCGCGAGCGCCGCGATCGCGATCAGCAACGCGAACGAACTGTATTCGACCAGGAACGAGCCACGCCGTTCGGTGAACAGCTTCCTGAGGCGGGCACCAATGCGCCGCATCAGCCGAGCGCGTTGGCCGCGGGGCCGAGCATGTTCATGACCTTCTGGCCCAGGTTGGACATTGCGCCGATCGCTGCGCAGGCGATCAGACAGACAATCAAGGAATACTCGATCATCGTGGCGGCTCGCTGATTTCTGTAGAGACGACGCAGGACCGCGATCATGGCCTCACTCCCAGGATGACTGAGCCTACAGGGTAGCCGCGACGGCTCAATGCGAGGTGTGTAACGTCGGTAAAGATTGTGTCCGCGGCGGTTTCCGAGGCCGTGGAGCGGCAAGTGGAAAAGATAAAGGGCGGCCCAATGCTGGGCCGCCCTTTCTGTCGATCCTTGCGGATCCGAAATCAGGTCATCGCGTTGCCGACGTTGGTCAGCACATTGGTGACCTTGCCGCCGACCGTGCTCATCGCGGTGATGGCCGCAACGGCGATCAGCGAGGCAATCAGCGTGTACTCGATGGCGGTGGCGCCCTGCTCGTTCTTCATGAGACGACGGAAGATGGACAGCATGTTTATCTCCAAAAGAAAGTCACGTTCTGTACCGCTTTCGTCGCTCGGGGATGCCGGGTCTGGGGCTCGGCGGTCGGGCGGGCGCAAGCGCGGGGCCGGAAAAATTGACCCCTAATTCGGTTTTCAATCGAAGTAAGGTTTACAAATTATTGAAATGAATGAGTGATTCAAGACAGGCTTTGTATCAAACGCATCATTCTCGGTAGCTGCCAATGCTCGTGTTATCGTGTTGTGTAACAGGGGCAACAAACTGGGAGGGCATGTCATGAAGTCAATTCTGACAATGGCCTGGGCGGCAGAAGACCCGTCGGCATTTGATCTGGCGGCCAAGCTAGCACGGGCCTGGGATGCCAGGCTGGTCGGGCTGGAACCGCCGTCCTACGGCGTCATGAGCATGGCCTGGGCGGACGCCGGCATGGGGGCGCCGATCGGCGGCGGTCTGGCCGAGGACGCCGAAGAACGCCAGCGGGTGGCGGCGGTGAAGCAGGCCTTCGACGCCCGCGCCGCCGGCCTGCGCTCGGAATGGCGCTCGGCCGATGACAGCGGACCGACGGCGATCGGCATCATTGGCCGCGCCTACGACCTGATCGTGATGCCCCAGCCCGGCGCGCTGCCAAAGATGCCCGAAAGCGTTTTTGAGACCGCGCTGTTCGATTCCGGTCGACCGGTGCTGGTTGTGCCGACCGGCTTCAACGGCATGGTCGGTAAGAAGATCCTGTTTGCCTGGAACGGCTCGACCGAGAGCGCGCGGGCGATTTCCCTCGCCATGCCGTTGATGAGCAACGCCGAGGCGATCGAAGTGCTGAGCGTCGACGGCGCCATGGTGCCTGGCCCGAGTTCGGCCGAGATCGCCGAGTCGCTTTCGCGGCACGACCTCAAGGTCACCAGTCAGCACGTAAAGCCGGGCACACGGAGCGCCGGCCAGACGATCGTCGACACCGCCGTGGCCGTCGGCGCCGACCTGATCGTGAAGGGTGCCTATACCCAGAGCCGGCTGCGCCAGATGATCTTTGGCGGCATGACGCGGCATCTCATCCTGCACTCGCCGCTGCCGGTCCTGTTTTCCTACTGACGAAGACCTTCACGGGGCCCCGTGCGGAGCCCCGTCGGCATGCTAGAAACTCAGCATGAAGAAGCCCCTCGGCTGGCTGGTGGGAGCCGTGGCGTCGGTCGCCATGGCCGTCGCCGTGCTTGCTGCCGTACTCGAGCGCGACAGGTCGGCGCCGCCGCCGGTAACGGTCGGCGAGCGGCTGGCTGTGCTCAAAGCCGAGCGGGCCGGGCTGCAGGCGCGTGCCGAGGGTGAAGGACGCCTGCTGTTGATCGCGCCGTTGCGGGTGGCCGGCCTGCTGCTCGACGCGCTGGTAGCGCGGGGCGAGGAGCCGGAGCAGGATCTCGAGCGGATCGCCGTTCCGCGGCGGCAGGCCTTCACCGAGGCAGAGTTGCTGAACGCGGCGCTCAAGGATGCGCTCGCCCGGCCGACCCAGGGCGCCGTCCAGGTTGCACGAAAGGCCGCCGACCGTGCGCAGGCTGCGCTCGAGCGGCTGGCGGACAACGATTCCCATCCGCTGGTGCTCTCCGTCACGCCGCGCTTCGTACCGCCGCGCCGAGCGACCGGCGATCTCTCGGTTGAGGCGCCGGCGGGCGCGGCTTCGCCGCCGCAGGATACTGCCGGCGTGCGCCTGAAAGCGGACGGCCCGCGCGCTCCGGCGGCGGCAGCGCCGACCGTCCCGCGCTATGCGCCGTCGTTCCTGGCACCAGCCGACGAGGACCCGCCGGTCACGATCGAGATCGCAGGCCTGCATCTTGCGCCCGGCGGCCCGCCGCCGGTGCTGACGGTCGGTGCGTGGCGTGGGGTCGCCACGGTCGCGCCCGAACGCCTGCGCTTCGAAGTGCCGCGCAAGGCATTTCCGACCGATGCGGTCCGCGCCACCATGGTGACCGCTTCGCTGGCGATCCGCTCGGAGTCGCGGCCGGCCTATTTCGAATTGCCCTTCATCGTGCTGCCGGACCGGCCCGGTTCGATGGCGCTCGACCAGAAGATCCGCACGACCACTACCGAATCCACCACGCTGGTTTCGCCCGAGATCCTTGCGCGCGCGCCGGCTGGCGATTCTCAGACCGTGCGACGCTGCTTCGATCCGCCGGCGGGCACGCGTTTCGACAAGGAGCGTCGCCGCGTTATCGTGGTCGAGCGGCTGGCCTGGGTGGACGACACGTCCGATCCCACGGCAAATGCCGGCACTGTTGAATTCGCGCACGACGAAGGACCTGACCAGATCTGCCTGGTGGTCGTCACCCGCGCTGCCGCGAAGGCGGCCCGTACCGCGACGATCGGTCGGTTCGAGGCCACCCTCGTGCGCGACAAGTTCGAGGAACGCGCCGAACGAAGCGGCGTGCGTGCACTCGACTGGCGTGAACCGACGCGGGTCAATATCGATTCCGATGCCATCGAGTGGCGGCTCTATCTCCGCTTGTTCGACGAGGTAGACCGGGAGTTCCGCGCCGCGCCCGATCGCCTGGACGTGCCGTTCCTCAGCATCTCCGTTGAACCCTCGGGGCGCGCGATGATCGTGAAGGCGGATCCCGCTGCGGAGCCCTGAAGCCGGCGATCAGGGCGATGTCTGAGGGATATCGCCGTCGGCCGAGAGCAGGACGGCGACCGGCCGCGTCGTCTCGAAGTGGGCAAGTACGATCAGCAGCACCACCATGATCGGCACGCAGAGGAACATGCCGACGACGCCCCAGATCGTGCTCCACACCATCAACGAGATGATCACGACCAGCGGCGAAAGGTTGAGCGAGCTGCCGAGGATCGCGGGCTCGATGACATTGGCCATCACGATCTGGATGGTGCCGATCACGAACAGCACGATCAGGAACGGTGTCAGATGATCGAATTGAACCAGGGTCAGCAATGCTGGCGCCGTAATCGCCAGGATCGAGCCGATGGTCGGAATGTAATAGAAGAAAAAGATCATCACCGCCCAGAAGCCGGCGAAATCGACGCCGGTCCAGCGCATCACGATATAGGCGAGGCCCGACGTCACCGCCGCGAGCGCGGTCTTGATGCGGACGTAGGTGCGAATGTCGCGATCGATCTGCTCCAGCACCGAGCGCACCCGAGCCTGTTGGCCTCCTGATCCGAACAGGATCGAGAGTTTTCGCCGGAAATGGACCTGCTCGACGAACAGGAAGCCTGCATAGATCAGCACGATGCCGGTCACGCTCACGATCGAGGCCGCGGCAGTTGCAAGGCTGCCCAGGGTGTCGGCTAGGCTGATGCGGTCGAATAGCTGACTGATGGTCGGCGCCTGTTCAATGCCGATCAACCGGGCGCCCTGCTCGAGCAGGTTCTGGAGGCGAACCTCGTAGTTCGGCGCAGCCGCCGCGACGGCGGTGATGTTGCGGCTTACCGTCCGGCCGAGAATCCAGGCCAGCCCGCCCATGACGCAGAAGGCCAGTATGACGGCGATGAAGCGCGGCAGCTTGAGGCCGGCCAGGCGCGGCCTCTCGAACGCGTCGGCGATCGCGTCGACCATGTACCAGAGCGCCAGTCCGAGCACGAAGGGCAAAAGCAGGCCGCGTGCCGCCACGAGCAGGTACATGGTGGCCGCGATGACGATCGCCCACAGGGCGGCGCGCTGCAGTGTCATGCGGCCACTATAGCCACAGGCCCGATGCGGCAGACAATCAGCGGAAAGCCGGGTTCAGGACTGGCGCAATTCGAAATTCGGCGCGCGCCTTTTCCTGCTGGCGATGGCGAGCGCGCGTCCGCCAAGGACGCCGGCGCACCAAGCCAAGGCTGCTCCCGTGGCTGAAAAAAGCCTGCGCCGGCCGGCCCCCGACAGCCCGGCTGGCGATCAGCGCCCCGACGAGCAGGACGACCAACCCGACCGCGAGTAGGCCGTATCTCGCTTGGGAAGGCGGATCAGAGCCCACGTCTGGGGCGATCTGGATGCGTATAATCAGGACGTGCAGCAGTCCGACGCCGCCCCGGCCGCTAGGGCGACGCCCCAGACCCCAAAGCTACCCGGCGTCAGCGACAGGAAGCTCGACTTTCGCACCGTTATCGAGGTTCCTGGCTGCCGTGAAGAAATTTGCATTTCTTAACTCCCGTCCGCACAGGACGGCATGTCTATCCGCTGTTGAACTGCAAGTAGATGGTGGTTGCTCACACGCGCTAACCGCGGATTCCAGCTGTTAGCCGGCCCATGCTTACGCTGCGGAATTTCATTGCCCCTGTAGCGGCAGGGGCATAGCGTTTCGCCAAACGGTTCCAAAGAGAATCTGATCAGGGAGGAAATAGTGGCATCCAGGAAAATCGGACGTCGTCGATTTGTTGCGACCACAACACTGGCATCCACGGCACTCGTGGCAGCGCCGTTCGTGCGCGGCGCCCATGCCGCAGGAAAACTGACGCTCGGTCTGTGGGACCATTGGGTTCCAGACGCCAACAAGACCTCGACTGCGCTCATCCAGGAATGGGCGCAAAAGGAAAAGGTCGAGGTTCAGATCGACTACATCACGTCGCAGGGCAACAAGCTTCTGCTGACCGGCGCAGCGGAATCCCAGGCCAAGTCCGGACACGACATCCTCGCGCTCTCGACCTGGCTGCCATCCCGTTACGCAAGTCAGCTCGTGTCGATGAATGACGTGATGGGCGATCTCATCAAGCAGAATGGAGCCGTCAACGCCACCGTCGAGTATCTCGGCAAGGTCGACGGCAAGTGGCTGGGCGTGCCGATCTGCATCGGCAGCCAGATCAAAGGGCCGTGCTCACGCATCGATCTCATGAAGCAGCATGCCGGCATCGATGTGCAGGCCATGTATCCCGCAGGCGCGCCGCCGAAAGCGGACGACTGGACGTTCGATACATTCATGAAGGCGGCCGAAGGCTGCCACAAGGCCGGCTTTTCGTTCGGCATCGGACTCGGCACGACATCGGACAATGTCGATACGGCGGGCGCAATTTTCCACGGCTTCGGCGCCGAGCTGGTCGATGCCAAGGGCAATATCAAGGTCAAGAGCGAGGCGGTGCGCCAGGCGCTGGATTACTACAAGAAGCTGATGGCGTTTCTGCCGGCTGACGTGCCGGCCTGGGATGACGCGTCCAACAACAAGTGGCTGGTGTCGGGCAAGGGGGCACTGATCATGAATCCGCCGAGTGCCTGGGCGGTCGCCAAGCGTGATGCTCCGAAGGTCGCCGAGCAGTTATGGACCCATGGTTTCGCCAAGGGGCCCAAGGGCCGCTTTGCGCCATTCGTGCCGTACTTCTGGGGTGCCTGGGACTTCGGCAAGAACCAGTCGGCAGCCAAGAGCCTGATGGTCTACATGTCGCAGTCGAGCTCGGTCGAGAAACTCGTGGAGGCGAGCGGCGGCTACGACCTCCCGTCGTTCGAAAAGCAGACGCTGTTCAAGACCTGGGCCGAGGAAGGTCCACCGAAGGGCACGCTCTTCCATTATCCAAACCCGTACAACCACCAGATTTTGTCGATCGCGGGTGCGCCAGCGCCGCACAAGATCGGCGAGCAGATCTATGTGCAGGGCATCATGACGCAGATGGCCGTGCGCTATTACAAGGGCGAGGCAATGGAGAAGACCCTAGCTTGGGCCGAAGGCGAACTCGAGGGCTTCGCGCGCAATTAGGAGAATGCGGAAGGCCGTCGCGTCAACCCGCGGCGGCCTGGGCCGCCAGCCATTTCCGGGCCGACGCTAAGTCGCGGAATATCTGCAGCGGACGATTGGCCGCGGCAAGCGCGGTATAGGTGCGCGCCTGATCGTAGGCCTCGGTCGAGGCGGCGACGACGGCAAGCGGACCCATGCGCCCGGTCGCTGCATAGGCGCGGATGCGCGCGCCCAGCGCCATCATCTCCTGGTCGCTTAGCGCCAGGGCGCCATTGCTGAGATCGAAGATCTTGGCGTAGGCCATCGCATCCGCGACCGCGACGCCGTCGAGATAGGCCTGCATGTCGAGCAGACTGACCTCGTCCTTGCCCACCGCCGTGACGAGCCGGTTGGAATGAGAGATCGTCCAGGTGAGCGGCATGCCGATCGCGCTTGTTTGGCGGGTCCCTCGCTGGTGCTGCCGGACAGGATTGAACTGTCGACCTCTCCCTTACCAAGGGAGTGCTCTACCACTGAGCTACGGCAGCGAGCCCGCAACGAGGGCGCGGATATGCCATAGGGACCCCAGCGGTTCAACCACTGCCGCCCGCCGAAATGGCCGTTTCGCGCCGGCTTGCCCGGGCCCTGTGCGTTGCTACCATTCCTGCGTCGAGCGGCCGCGGCGAGACGGCCCCAGCAGGAGGAAATACATGGACTGGCGCCCGATTTCCGCCGATTCGCACATCACCGAGCCACCCGGTTGCTACGTCGAAAACATCGACCCGGCCTTCCGTGAGCGCGCGCCGCGGGTCGTTTCACTGGACAAGATGGGCGACACGTATGTGGTCGAGGGCATGAAGACGCCCGTGCCACTCGGCCTGATCGCGGCTGCCGGCGTCGACCCCAAGGACATCCGAATCGGAGGCGCCAAGTTCGAGGACTTGCACAAGAGCGGCTGGGACCCTAGGCACCGCATCGCCGATCAGGACAGGGACGGCGTGGCCGCCGAAGTGATCTATCCCACCGTCGGCATGCTGATCTGCAACCATCCCGACTTCGATTACAAGAAAGCCTGTTTCGATGCCTATAACCGCTGGCTCCAGGGCTACGTCGCCCACGACCCCAAACGGCTCATCGGGCTCGGCCAGACCGCATTGCGTACCGTCAAGGAAGGCATCGCGGATCTCGAGCGCATCAAGGCGATGGGTTTTCGCGGGGTCATGATGCCAGGCAATCCCGGCGAGAAGGATTACGACGACCCGGCCTACGATCCGTTCTGGGAGGCCGCGATTGCACTCGACATGCCGCTCAGTTGGCACATCCTCACGACCTCGGGTGACAACTCGCTCGCCAAGCCGCGCGGTCCGAAGATCAACGGATTCCTGAGCATCATCCGCGGCTGCCAGGACATCATGGGCATGCTGGTGTTCTCGGGCGTCTTCGAGCGGCACCCGAAGCTGCGCGTGGTCTGCGTCGAGGCCGATGCCGGCTGGGCGCCGCATTTCTCCTACCGCATGGACCACGCCTACAAGAGGCACCGCT
>CAYZQZ010000174.1:0-7923 GCA_964480235.1 uncultured Reyranella sp.
GAGATCGTCGCCAAGATAGCGCGCATCCCGCCAAAATCGGTGTCGAAGGATGACACCGAGATGCTGCGCAACATCGACCGCGACTTGAAGACGGTCGTGTTCGGCCAGGACAAGGCGATCGACCAGATGGCGGCTGCCATCAAGCTCGCCCGCGCCGGCCTGCGCGCGCCGGAGAAGCCGATTGGCTCCTACCTGCTGGCTGGTCCTACCGGCGTCGGCAAGACAGAGGTGACGCGCCAGCTCGCGCGCCTGCTCGGCCTTGAACTCGTGCGCTTCGACATGTCGGAATACATGGAGCGCCACAGCGTCAGCCGCCTGATTGGCGCGCCGCCGGGCTATGTCGGCTTCGATCAGGGCGGCTTGCTGACCGACAAGGTCAACCAGCATCCGCACTGCGTCATCCTGTTCGACGAAATCGAAAAAGCCCATCCGGACGTGTTCAACGTCCTGCTGCAGGTGATGGACTACGGCAAGTTGACCGACCACAACGGCCGTACGGTCGACTTCCGTAACGTCATTCTCTGCATGACGACCAACGCCGGTGCTGCCGACCTCGCCAAGCCTGCGCTCGGCTTCGGTCGTGAAGCGCGTCACGACGAGGATGACGACGCCATCAATCGCTTGTTCGCGCCGGAATTCCGCAATCGCCTCGACGCGATCATCAAGTTCAACAACCTGCACCCCGACAGCATGGGCAAGGTCGTCGACAAGTTCGTCGCCGAACTGGAAGCCCAGTTGCTCGATCGCAAGGTGTTCATCGAACTCAGCGACGGTGCTCGCCGTTGGCTGGCGGAAAAGGGCTACGACCGGCTGTTCGGCGCCCGTCCGCTGGCGCGAATCATCCAGGAATACCTGAAGAAGCCGCTGGCCGAAGAGGTGCTGTTCGGCAAGCTCGCGAATGGCGGCGGCACTGTGCGGGTCGATACCGAAGGCGAGGGCGACGGGCGCAAGCTCGCCTTTACCTTCTTGCCGCCTGAGCCGCGTGCGCTGCCACCGGCATCCAAAGAACCTGTGCTGGCCGAGTGAAGGCTCTTCGGCCGGTCTGGATCGCATTTCGGGCCGCGGTGCTTGCCACTGCGGTCTTCTGGGTGGCGACCTACATCATCGACCGCGCCGGCTGGAAGGGACTTACCTTTGCTGGCGTAGACTTCAGCGAATACGTCGCGTTTCTCGTGATCTTCTTCGTCGGCGTACTCTGGGTCGGTACCGGCTGATCGGACAGCCGCCGTTTCCGCGGCGGCTTCAGCCTTCGTTTTCCTTGCGGAAGGGCGAGTACTGCTTGAGTCCCTCGATTTCCTGTTCCACTGCGGGCCGTTCCTGCTTGAGGAAATTATCGACGGCGCGTCGGAAGCCCGGGTCGACGATCCAATGCGCCGAAAAGGTCTTCACCGGCAGATAGCCGCGCTGAATCTTGTGGTCGCCCTGTGCGCCGGCTTCGACGCGGGCCAGGCCATGTTCGATCGCGTGGTCGATGGCCTGGTAGTAGCAGGCCTCGAAATGCAGGAACGCGTGGCTCTCCAGACAGCCCCAGTAGCGGCCGTAAAGCGTATCGTCGCCTCTCAGGTTCAGCGCACCCCCCACAGGTCGGCCGTCGGCCTCGGCCATAACCAGCACGACCTTGTCGGCCATGGTGGCGCCCAGAATGTCGAAAAACGAGCGGGTGAGGTAGGGCGAGCCCCATTTGCGTCCGCCGGTGTCCATGTAGAACGCGAAGAAGGCGTCCCAATGATGCGGCTTGATTTCGTCGCCGGAGAGGCGGCGGATAACGAGGCCCTCACGGCGGACGCTTTCGCGCTCCTTGCGGATTGCCTTGCGCTTGCGTGACGCCAATGCCGCGAGAAAGTCGTCGAAGGTTTTGTAGCCGTCATTGTGCCAGTGGTACTGCTGCCCGAGCCTCTGCAGCCAGCCGCGGGCGCCGAAACGCTTCCAGTCGGCCTCGGTGCAAAAGGTGGCATGGACCGAACTGATGCCGTTGTCGCTCGCGATCTGCGCCAGCATATCGATCAGCGCGTCGCGCACGGCCTCGGCGAGAGGGCCTGGACGGGCGAACAGCCGTGGGCCGGGCACCGGCGTGAACGGTACGGCGACCTGCATCTTGGGATAGTAGCGGCCGCCCGCACGTTCGAAGGCCTGGGCCCAGCCATGGTCGAAAATGTACTCACCCTGGCTGTGGCTCTTCATGTAGAGCGGTGCGGCGCCCACCAGGACACCATCAGCGCCCTCGGCCAGCAGGTACTGCGGCGCCCATCCGGTACGGCGTCCAACTGACTTGGAATCCTCCAACGCCTTCAGAAAGCCATGGCTGAGGAAAGGATTTCCGGCTGAGCCCGGGGCGAGCGCACAGGCATCCCATTGCGCGGCATCGACCGCGGCCAAGGTATCGACCGCGCGCAGACCGATGGTCGGTGTGTCGTCCGGCATGAAGTGAGCATAGCGCGAATCATGCCAAGAAAACGGCGTTACTCGGCAGGTTTGTGCATGGATGCCGCTTCGTCGGCGGAGTGCCGGAAACGCTTGCCGGCCCAAGTGGTGACCCGGTCGATATAGACCAGCACCACGGGCACGACCACCAGCGTCAAGAGTGTGGAACTGATCAGGCCTCCGATGACGGCGTGCGCCATTGGCGCCCGCTGGCTGGCACCTTCACCCAGCCCCAGCGCCAGGGGCATCATGCCGAACACCATCGCAAGCGTGGTCATCAGAATCGGGCGCAGCCGGATCGAACCGGCCTCCAGCAGCGCCTCCTCGACGGGAACGCCGCGCTCGCGCGCCTGATTGAAGAAATCGACCAGCAATATGGCGTTCTTGGTGACCAGGCCCATCAGCATGATGAAGCCGATGGCAGAGAAGATGTTGAGGGTGGTGCCCGCGATCAATAAGCCGAGGAAGACGCCGACGAGCGACATCGGCAGCGACATCATGATCGCGATCGGCTGCAGGAAGCTGCCGAACTGAGAGGCCAGGATCAGGTAGATCAGGATCACCGCCAGCAGCAGGGCTTGGCCCGCATAGGCGGCGCTCTCGTTCATGTCCTTGGTCGAACCGCCGAATACGAAGCGGTACCCGGGCGGCAGTTTGGTCTCGGCCAGCACCTTCTGCAGGTCCCGGCTGACCTCGCCGGTCGATCGCCCGGAGGTGTTGGCGGTGATCTGGACTTCGCGATTGAGGTCGCGGCGATTGATCTGTGAGGCGCCGACGTCGTTTACGATGTCTGCGATCTGGGCGATATGCACGAGGCGCGGCAGGCCGCCCGGCTCGTTGCCCGCCGTGAACCAGATGCGTTGCAGGTCGGCCACGCCGGTCCGGCCATCCGTCGGCAGGCGAACCATGACCATGTAGTTCTCGCCGTCGGGCGCGCGCCACAGGCTGGTCTCGTCGCCGGCGAACAGTGCGCGCAGCGACTGCGCCACCATGGAAGAGCCGAGCCCCAGGTCGGAGGCGGCGTCGCGCCGCAGGCGGACCGACAGCATCGGCTTGGCGGCCTTGAGGTTGCGGTCGAGGTCGACCAAACCCGGGATCTCCTGGGCCTGGCGCATGACCGCTTGAGAGATCGTGTCGAGTGCCGCCATATCGGGACCCTGCAGCGAGAGCTGCAACTGCTTCTGGACGCCGCCGCCGGGGCCGCCCGGAATGTTGATCGAAACCAGGATGCCGGGAATGCGCGCCAGACGATCGCGGATAGGCTGGGCAAGCTGCTCGGGGGACCGCTTGCGCTGCTTCAAGGGCTTCAGGCGCAGGTAAAGGCTCGCCTGGTTCTTGCCGTTGGCATAGCCGGTGTTGACCGTGCCGTAGGTGTAGTCGATCTCGGGAAACTCACGAACTGCGGCCTCGACCTGGCGCAGCTTGGCCTCGGTGTAATCGAGCGACGAGCCGACCGGCGTTTCGATCGACACGATCTGCTCGCCGAGGTCGGCCTGCGGTACGAACTCGAAGCCGATGTACTTGGGCAAAGCGAAGGAACCGAAGAACACAACCGCAGCCAGCAGGAGGGTCGTTTTGGGCCAGCGCAGCGACCAGCCCAGGATCGAGCGATAGACCGCTGAGGCGCGGTCCTGGACGGCGTTTACGGCGCGGGCGAACCGGCCGTTACCATGCGCTTGCGGGTCGTACCAGACCGACGACAGCATCGGGTCCAGCGTGAACGAAACGAACAGGGAAATCAGGACGGCGGCCGTCACCATGACGCCGAACTGGAAGAAGAACCGTCCAATGATGCCGCCCATGAAGGCGACCGGTAGGAACACCGCGACGATGCAGAAGGTGGTCGCCAGGACCGCCAGCCCGATCTCGTTGGTACCGTCGATCGCGGCCTGGCGATGCGACTTGCCGAAGCCGATATGGCGCATGATGTTTTCGCGCACCACGATCGCATCGTCGATCAGTATGCCGATGGCGAGGCTGAGCGCCATCAGGGTGAGCACGTTCAATGTGAAGCCGAAAGCCGCCAGCACCATGAATGCGCCGAAGACCGAGATCGGCAGCGCCAGGCCGGTGATCACCGTGCTGCGCCAGGAATGCAGGAACAGGAAGACGATGGCGATGGTCAGCAGGCCGCCCTCGGCCATTGTTTGCTGGACGTTGTCGACCGAGTTCTGGATGCCGCGCGAGCTGTCTCGTACGATGTCGAGCTTGACGTCGGGAGGCAGCGCCTTCTGGATCTCCACGACTGCCGCGCGTACGCCGCGTGCCACCTCGATCGTGTTGGCGCCCTGGGTCTTGACGACATCGATGGCGAGTGCCGGCGCGCCGTTCAGGAGAGCAACGTTCTCGCGCTCCTGCTGTCCGTCGACGATATTGGCGACCTGGCGAAGATAGACTGGTGCGGCGCCGCGGCGCGCCACGATCAGGTCGGCGAAATGGGTGGGTTCGGCCAGACGTCCGGTAACTTCGATGATGCGATCGTCATTGCCGCGTTGGACGTTGCCGGCCGGGAAATTCTGGTTCTCATCGCGCACGGCCTGCAATACGTCGTTGACCCCCACTCGCAGCGCCTGCATCCGCTCGGGATCGAGTTCGATGTTGATCTGGCGTTTTACGCCCCCCGCGATGGTGGCCCTGCCCACGTCGCGCACCGTCTGAATACGCTTGATGATCAGTTGGTCGGTAAGCGTGGTCAGCTCACGCGTTGCGCGGATATCGGAGCGAACTGCAATCGACACGATCGGCTGGTCGTCGGGGTTGAAGCGCTGGATCAGCGGTTCCTTGATTTCACTGCGAAAGGCGGCGCGGACCTGCTGCACCTTTTCTCGCACGTCCTGGGTGGCGACGGCCGAGGCAACCGACAGTTCGAACTCGGCGACAACGATCGATCTTCCTTCGAGAGAACGCGAGGTTAGCGTCTTGAGCCCGGCGATCGCGTTCACCGACTCCTCGATCTTTCGGCTGACCTCTGTCTCGACGGTTTCCGGCGATGCGCCGGGATAGTCGGTAGTAATGACCACGACCGGAAAATCGACATTTGGGAACTGGTCGATGCCGAGCTGGCGATAGGAAAAGAGGCCCATTACCAGCAGCGCCACCATCATCATGGTGGCGAAGACGGGATTGTCGACCGCGATCTTCGTGAGTTTCATGGGCGACGGCCTAGGGCGCCTCGATCACTTTGACCCGCTGGCCGGCCTTGAGGCCGGGCAGAGGGGCCGAGACGATGCGCAGACCGGCCTCCAGACCCTTGACCTCGACCAATTCGCCGCGTGACCAGGTGCGCACCGCGCCCACCGGCTTGCGCACCAGCAGGCCGCTTTCGAGGGCGAGAACGTAGTCGCCCTGATCGTCCTTGCGCATCGCTGCGGCGGGGACGGCAAGGGCGTGATCCTTCTGCTGGACATTGATCGTTCCCATCGCGAAAAGGCCGCCACGCAGCCCCTCATGCTGGTCGAGAATCTCGACATACACCAGGATCGAGCGCGACCCGGGCTGCGCCGTCGGACTGATGCGGGTGACCTTGGCGTCGAAAGTCCGCTCGCCGAACCCCTCGAGGGTAACCCGCGCCCGCTGGCCGACCTTCATGCGCACCACGTCGGCCGCCGGCATCTGCGCGGCCACCTCGACATGACTGGTGTCGAGGAGTGCCAGGATCTTGCCGTCGATTGGCAGGGATTCTCCCTGGTTGGCGATGCGCTCGCCGACAACCCCGTCGAACGGCGCAAGCACATCGGCATCAGCGAGGTTCTTGCGTGCCACGTCGAGCTGGGCCTCGGCCACCGATACCATGGATGATTTCTGCTCGGCCGCGGCGCGCGCCTGGTCGAGCGCGGATTGGCTCACGATGTTGCGCGACGCCAGCGCTTCTTTGTCAGCGCGGTCGCGTGCGGCCCATCTCAACTCGGCGCGCGCGGCCTCGACGGCTGATTGCCTTTCATTGACCTTGGCTTGCAACTCGGTCGCCTCGAAGCGGGCGAGGGGCTGGCCCTTGGTCACCTTGTCGCCCTCGCGCACCATCACCTGGGCAAGTCGCCCGGCAACCCGACTCTTCACGATGGTCTGGTCGATCGGCTGGGTCGTGCCGGTGAATCGTACTGTGTCGACCAACCCTCGGGGCTTGATGGTATGCAGTTCCGCAGGAATAAGTTCGAGCTGACGCTCGGTCTGTGCGGGCCGGTCGGTTCCAGGTTGGGCGGCTGGAGCCTTGGTCGTGCGCCACGCGACGGCGCCGGCGGCGAGCACAGCGACTGCGGCCAGGCCGACGATGGTCATTTTGCGTCTGGCATTCATCGCCGAAGTCCTTGCAGGATCAGGTCGAGATAGGCCTCGTAGTAGGCATTGTTCGTGAGCGCCTGCTGTTCGAACGGGGCGAGCGAGCGGAGCCAGACGGCATGCATCGCCAGCGGCTGCGCGATGACGATGGCGGCCGCTTCGACATCCGGCAGGGCGCGGAATTCGCCGCGTGAAATGCCGCGGCGCAAGGTCTTCGAGAACAATTCGCGCCCGCGGACCTCGAAGGTCGAGCAGTAGAACCGGGCGACGTCGGGGAAGTTCCCGGCTTCGGCCAGGATCAGCTTGATGACGCCGCCAAGCGGGCTTTCGGCGAACTCGCGGAACTTGGCGATCAGGTCGCGCAGCAGGTTGTCGGTCGTACCCTGGTAGCCGTCGACGAAATCCGAGGCGCGCCCCAGGGGCTCGGCGATGGCCTCGGTTATGACCGCCTTGAAGAGCTCTTCCTTGTTTTTGAAGTAGACATAGGGCAGGCCCTTGCTGACACCGGCCGCTCGCGCGACGTCTTCCAGCTTGGTCGCCGAGAATCCCCGGGTAACGAACAGATCGAGCGCAGCCCGGGCTATTTCAGGTGGCCGATCTTCGGGCCGTCGGGTTCGCGTGCCCGGTTCGTGAACGATATTGACTGACTGGTCAGTATCCATTTTCGCCATGTAGTCGGGAAATTGGGCACGATCAAGGTGCGTCCGACGCGGCACAAAAAAATAGTCCGGCAGACCGAGGTCGCCGGACCGTGAATTCAGTTTCGCCTTTCCACCTCCCCGGAAGGGAAGGCGTTAGCATTGGCTTAAATGCACATATTTTGAAGGTGGCTTCCGGTGGGGCCCCGATCGACTAGGCAACGGGGGCGCCCACACGGAAGCCGAAAGGCGTTTGGATAGGCGGCCAGTTGAGCTGGCCAACGCCCTTTCCTTATTTACTGCTTCTTCTTCTTAGCAGCCTTCTTCTTCGCAGCCTTTTTCTTAGCAGCCATTGCTGTCTCCTATGGTTAGCTTTGAGGTCCCCAACCGCTGAGGCCCCCGGGGTACGCGGGTACGCTCGTCACACATGCTCAACTGCAACCAGTAGTGCCGCCGCAGGTCGTGCATTTGAGGCACGTCCCGTTGCGGACCATGGTGAAGTTGCCGCACTCCGGGCAGGCATCCCCCTCGTAGCCCTTCATCCGCGCCTCTTGGGCGAAGGCGAAGGCGGAGGTGGATGCCTCTCCGA
>CAYZQZ010000175.1:0-7855 GCA_964480235.1 uncultured Reyranella sp.
TCGGCGCGGTTGTCGACGTCCCACGGATGGAAGCCGGGGCGATACCAGGCGAAGTAGGTGCGCCAGCCACGCCGGAACATGCCCGGTTTGCTCCACAGATACTTCCGCACCGCCTTGCGCGCCGCCTCCTGCGACCAGCCTTCGGCCACCAGCAGCATCGAGGCGTACTTCGCGATGTTGCGGGTGAAGTTCAGGGTGACAAGCACCATGATGAGCACGCGCCGCCGCCAGCGCCGGAACGCCGACCAGTGCTTCGTCACTTCCATGAACACGTCGAAGGCGACCGCCTTGTGCTCGGTCTCTTCCAGGGCGTGCCACCGCCACAACCGCTCGATGTCGGGCGAGACGCCGGCGAACAGCTCGGGATGCGCCATGTGGTCTTCCGCCATCATGGCGGTGAAGTGCTCCAGCGCAATTGTCGACAGCAGCATGGCCCGCGGTCCGCGCTGCCGGGTCTTCTCGATGCGCTTTCGGATCATCTCCTCGATCTCGGCGACCGGATAGCGCTCGCGGTCGAGCAGGCGGTTCAGCCCGGCATGCTCGCGGGCATGGATGCCTTCCTGGGCGATGAAGCCCTGGACCTCGCCCAGCAGCTTGGCCTTGCCGGCCTGCTCCAGCTGCGGCCGGAAATGCTTCACGGCGTCGATGAACATCTTCTCGCCGTCGGGAAAGGTGAGCGACAGCGCGTTGAACAAGGCGGTCGCGACCGGGTCGCCGCCCATCCAGTGGCCGGCCGGCGCGGCCTTGACCGACGGGGCGACATCGAAGCGAAGGTTGCGGGCGCGGACGACGACGTCGGCGGGTGTTTGCTTGAGGGCAGCGGACTTATTCAAGCCGTTCATGGCGCGGACTCCTGCAGCGGGCTAGGAGATATGGACTTTCCAGACGAGAGTTGGTCTTACTGACAAAAATGTCAATAACCAAGAAATCCACGCCCCGCCCCCCTCCTGTCCAGCCCGTTGTCCGGTCCCCCGCCCGGCGTACCCGGCGCTCGCCGGAGGCCGCGCGCGACAACATCCTGGCTGCGGCGCAGGCGCTGCTGCTCGAAAAAGGCCCGCAGGCCCTGAAGCTGACCGATGTCGCGGCCCGCGCCGGCATCGCCCACGCCACGGTGCTGCATCATTTCGGCACCATCGCCGACGTCCACACGGCCCTGATGGAGCGGATGATCCGCGACCTGGTCGGGCAGATCCAGGCGGCACATGCCAAATCGGCCAAAGGCGGCGTGCCCGACGCAAAGCTTCCGGCGACCGGCGCGCCGCTGCTGTTCGACGCCTTCGAGCAGAAGGGCGCGGCACGGCTCGCGGCGTGGCTCGAACTCACCGGCGAGGCGCGCCGCCACACGCTGGTGCGCGACGCCGTGCGCAGCGTGCTCGAAGGCCGCAAGGACCGGTCGGCGAAAGGCCTCGCCGCCGCGCAGGACCGCATCCTGATGAGTATCGTGCTCGCCGTCGGCGTCGGCCTGTTCGGCCGCTCGCTCGCCGAGGCGCTCGGCCGCCCGCCCGGCCGCGCCCGCGAACTGGCGCAGGAGATGCTGAAGGGCGAATTGCCCTGAACCTGTGGCCGGCGCCGGCACTCCCCTCTTGCGCGGAGCTTTTACTTTACCATATGGTTAACCAATAACCGCCCCGTCAACAGCATCCCAGGAACCAGCCCCATGCCCGGCACCGTCCGCCTCCACCACGTGTTCGCGACCACGCCCGACAAGGTCTATCGCGCCTTCCTCGAGCCCGATGCGATGCAGAAGTGGCTGCCGCCGAACGGCTTCGTCTGCACCGTCCACCACGCCGACGCCAGGGTCGGCGGCACGCACAAGGCGTCGTTCCGCAACTTCACCACCGGCCAGAGCCACTCCTTCGGGGGCACCTACCTCGAGCTCGTGCCCAACGAGAAGCTCCGCTACACGGACAAGTTCGACGACGCCAACATGCCGGGCGAGATGACGGTCACCGTCACCCTGAAGAAGGTGATGGTCGGCACCGAGCTCACCGTCGTGCAGGAAGGCATCCCCGACATGATCCCGACCGAGGCCTGCTATCTCGGCTGGCAGGAATCGCTCGCCAACCTCAAGAACCTGGTCGAGCCGGACATCAAGGGCTGACGGCCCTGGCCGGCGGCACGCCTTCCCTGCGCGCCTTCCGTCAACACGACCGATGGCCTAGGGTTTGTCGTCCAGCTTCGGAGGCAGGCGTGCTTTCTATCGGTCGACGCACGGCGTTGGCGGCAATGGGCTCCGCGCTCGCGGCGCCGTCGATCGTTCGTGCCCAGGGACGCAACGGCGTCGCCCTCGTCATCGGCAATTCGACGTATCGCTGGGAAGCCACGCTGCCGAACGTGCGGCGCGATGCGCCCGACGTCGCCAGGCGCTTCGACCAGCTCGGCCTCAGGACGGAGCTTCTGCAGGACCTCGACGGTAACGCCCTGCGCGCCGCGATCCAGAAGTTCGGCGGCGTAGCGCGTGGCGCACCGCTCGCGGCCTTCTACTTCGCGGGCCATGGCGTCTATTGGGAGAAGCAATCCTACATCGTGCCGGCCGATGCCGATCTCTCCACTGCGGGCGCCGCCAGGACCCTGCTGGACGTACCGTCGATCACCGCGGCCATGAAGGACGCCGGCGCACGATTTCTCGTCTTCGACTCCTGCCGCAACAATCCCGCCGACGGTTGGCGGCAGCGCGAGGCGCGCGGCATGGCGCGCAATGACGCGATGCAGAGCATGGCGACGGCAAACCAGCAACCCAACACGCTCGTCCTGTTCTCGACGGCGCCCGGCAGCATCGCCCTCGACGGCCCGGCGGGCGAAAACAGCCCCTTTGCGGCATCGCTGATGCGCCAACTCGGCGGATCTTCGGTCGACCTCACGGTCCTGCCGCAGAAGCTGCGGCGCGATCTGTTGCTGGCGACAGACTGCCGGCAGATGGTGTGGGACCAGAACAGCTTCGCCGCGCCCTTCCCGCTCGCGGCCCCCGCGGCCGCCATCCGCGGCCCTTCGATCGATCGGGCCCGGATCGTCGAGTTGCCTCGGGCCTATGAATACGCGGAACAGTCCGGATTGATGTTGCCCCAGGGCCTGGTGGCCCTCCGCCCGGCCGGCGGCGCGACCTCTCCGCGCAAGGTTGGCTCCTACAGGCATGAATCGACCATTCGCGGCCCGGGCGGCGATATCCGCGGTCCCTATCTCGCTATCGTGCTATCCCTGCCCGACGCCAACAGTGCTGAAATCGTCCAGTCGTTCAAGAACTACGAAGCGAACGTCGGCGGACGGCGTTGGCGCAGCGTCATCGGGAACAGCAGCGCCAGCATGGTGTCGTGGCTGTCGATCGACGAGAAGACGCTGATCGAGTTGAAGTGGCGGGACGACGATTCCGGAACGGTCTCGATCGGCCCTGCCAATGCGGCTGGCAGCGGCGCCCGAATCCGTGTCGATCCGTTCACTCGGCTCGACGGATGAGGACCGCTCGAGTCCTGCTGGCAAAGCGGCCCCGCAGGAAGCGCCCGGGCAACGCTGACGCGCGCCAGGCGGCCGAGCCCGCGGGGACGTGGCTACCCCTTTCCGTCGCCCCTGCGTCGATCCGATGCGGAAGACAAATGGGGCGCCCGGCCGGCCCACTCTTCGAGACGCGGCACGCCGCTCTCCAGCGGGAGGCGACTTCGATCATGAGCCTCCCATGACCGGCCTCACCGTCTCCGTCAGCATCGACGTGCCGAGCCTGGCGGACGGCATCGCCTTCTACGGCCAGGCCTTCGGCTTCGAGGTCGGCGCCAGACCGGTGCCGGGCGTCGCGGTCCTGAAACTCGGCGGCGCAACCCTCTGCCTGCTCGAGAAGAAGGAAGGCACCCGCCCCTCGCCGCACACCGCCGACATGCGGCGCTATGAGCGGCACTGGACGCCGGTGCATCTCGATCTCCACGTGCCCGATCTCGACGCAGCGCTGGCACGCGCGATCGCGGCTGGCGCGCGGCAGGAGCAGGTCTTCCGCAATGCCGAGCATGGATCGGCGGCGTTCTGCAGCGATCCGTTCGGCCACGGCTTCTGTCTGATTCAGCGCTGAACCGGCCGGCGCACCAGCATCCACCAGCCGGCCAATCCGATGACACCGGTCATGCCGACGCCCAGTCCGATGTTGAACTGCGTGGTGTGCGGCACGTAGCCGATCAGCAGGGTCAGCAGCGCCGCCGTCACCATCTGCACGAAGCCCAGCAGCGCCGAGGCCGCGCCCACGCGGTTGGCCGGCACCGAGATCAGCGCGTTGGCCATCGCGTTCGGCATGTTGAGGCCGTTGCCCCAGCCCATCAGGATCAGCGGCACGATCAGCGCCAGCGGCGTCACATAGCCCAGCAGCGCCGTCGCCATCATCGCCACCGCGCCGACCGTGAGGACTCCCTGGCCGACCGGGATCAGCAGCAGGCTGCGCACCCGGCCCTGCAGGCGGCTCGAGACCAGGCTGCCGATCACGAAGTTGCCCGCCCAGGCGAGCGTGAACCAGCCGAACAGCTCGGCCGCGACGCCCATCACCTGGATCAGCAGGATCGGCCCGCCGGCAAAGAACACGTTGAAGCCGGACGAGGCGCAGGTCGCCGCGATCATCAGGCCGATGAAGCGGCGCTCGCGCAGCACCACGCGGAAGCCGTCGAGGTAGTCGCGCGCCACGCTGGTTTTGCGCGGCGGTGCCTTGGGCGCGGTTTCGCCGAGGATCCACCAGACCGCGGCCAGCATCGCCAGGCCCACGGCGGCGGTGAACCAGAAATTGCTGCGCCAGCCGAAATGGACCAGCAGCTGGCCGCCGAGCAGCGGGGCCAGCGCCGGCGCCAGCGCCATGGCCGAGGCCATGTAGCCCATCGCCCGCGGCGCCTCGGTGCCGGTCCTGCTGTCGCGCACGATGGCGCGGCCCAGCACCACGCCGCCGCAGGCCCCGCAGGCCTGGACCAGGCGCGAGGCGATCAGGGTCTCGATCGTCGGGCTGAGGGCGCAGCCGACGCTGCCGATGGTGAACACCGCGAGACTGGCCAGCAGGACCGGCCGCCGGCCCATGCTGTCCGATAAGGGCCCGACCGCGAGCTGCGCGAAGGCGAAGGCGAACAGGTAGACCGACAGCATCAGCTGGGCGGTGCCGTAGGCGACATCGAAATGGCGGGCGAGCGCCGGCATCGCCGGCAGGAAGATTGTCAGCGCCAGCTGCGAGGACACGGTTGCACTCATCAGCAGCCAGATCGGCGGTTTGGTCGAACGCATACGCGGTTGTTTCTGCCGGGTGGTTTCTGCTGCTGGAGGGAGGCCGGAGCGCGCGGGGGTCATAGCAGCGTTCTGCCGCGCGGGGCAGTGCCGGATCTGGTCCGCTGCTTAGCGTGCCTTTTCAAAGGCGCGGTTTCTCAGAGCCTCGAACCTGGACAAGGTGCGATCCCAGGTCGTCGTCCCTGGCATCAGGGCATCCACCTCGGCCTTGATCCAGGCCGGATCGCGCTCGCGCGCCAGGGAGAGCAGATCGTAGAAGTACGAAGCCTGCCTCAGGAGCTTCAGGCGCACGGACAGAATGGGCTCGTAGGTCGACAGTCCCTCGATCCCGGGGCGACCGGCCCAGAACAGGGTGCCATCCATGTTGCTGCCGAAATTGTAGGGATCGCTCCACATGTCGACCCTGAACTCCAAAAGCCGCCACTGCTCGACCGTGTTGTAGTAAAGGAGCGCCTTCACCGACGGGTACTTGAGCGCCAGCGTCACATAACCGAAGGCCTCGACCGCCGGACGATCCAGTACCAGATCCGGCGTCCCCGTCGAAGTTCCCGGAACGCGCGGCGGAAAATGGTTGTCCTTCTCGGCGCGGTTGGCGCCGCAGCCGTGAGACATGCAGCTTACGTACAGCCAGAGATCGCCTTTCCCGCGATAGTCGTCCTCGCAGGGATGACGCTGGCCTGATCCTTGCCACGTTTCGGTACAGAACTGGTTCGCATTCGGTGTCCAGATATCGACAAGCCCAGCCAGATCGTGGCGATACGTCGTGGTCACCATTCTCTTCACGCCGGGCGCGCTGGCTTTCTGCTGCCGCAGCAGGGCCTTGAGGGCCGGCATGTGCTTTTCCTCGGGCTCGTCCCAGGTATAGAACCAGGCTCGATCGACTGCCCCGATATCCGCCAGCGTGTTCTGCACAGCTGCTTCCGCCCCGTCCGGGAACATAATCATGCTCCGGCTGAAATCCAGCACATGCTGCCGGAAGGAATTTCCCTCGTCCGCATAGGCATCGATGTTCGCCTTGCCATCGACCGCCTCCAGCTTCCTGACCCAGGATCCGTACGGCGCAAGTCGATGTTCGAGCATCAGCGTCAGGAATTCCCGGCCCCGCGGTTCGACCTTGGCGTACTTGCCATACCAGCCCCACCACATCATCGAGTTCGCGAAGGCCATTCTGATCGGAAGTTTCTCGACCGCCGGCATCGTGACCGGCTGGACGTCGAGCGTGATCTCCGCGCCGTCGATCGAGATCTTGACCGGTCCCGGCGAGGCCGACGCGGAGACGCCGACATCGAGCCAGAGATATCGCGCCGTCCGGCAATTTTCGGCGCTGATCGGAAACAGGGCATCGTAGAAGGTGCCGGTCCGCCCCCCGCTGTAGGACGGCACGGGAATGTCGATGCCGACCATCTTGTAGAGCTTCGTCGACTCGATGCCCGGGCCAGAGACGGCGACAGCGGCACACCCGTCCGCCGGCCGGACGACGAAGCCGGTGGTTTCGCCTCTTGCGACCATTCTGGTGACTGACGTCTTGAAGTCGCCTTCCTGCGCATACTCGGGGCGTTCGAAGCCATCCACGACCTTCGCCCCCGGCGCCGGCTGAGCATGCACAGAGTTGAGGCAGGCGATTGCCGCCACCAGGACCAACAGTATCCGTCTACCCACGATTACTCCCCGGAAGTTGGATCGCATTTCGCCGGACATAATACGAGTGCGTCGACGTCTTGGGGACATCGGCGCCTGTTGGCCGCCGCGCGCCTGCGTTCGATGCCAACTCGCGAATGCCGCTTGACCGGTGCGCTGCCAGCGTCGTCTCTATACAGTGAGTACCGTACGAGACCGGGGGAGAGATCATGAAACTGTTCGCGCCACTGCTGGCGGCCGCCGTGCTGTCGCTCGCCCTGCCCGCCTGCTCGCCCTATCCGACCAATCCCAACGATCAGCTCATCAACAAGGAAAACAGGCTCGTCGCCGCCGGCTTCAAGAAGAAGTCGATCGCCTCGGAGGCCCAGCTCGCCGACTTCCGCAGCATCCCGGCGCACCTGATCCGCCCGGCCACCTACAAGGGCAAGATCATCTATCTCTATGCCGATCCGAGCTTCTGCGGCTGCCTCTATGTCGGCAGCGCGGCCGCCTACAACACCTACATCCAGGGCGCGCAGACGACGTTCGTGCGCCAGGAGTACAAGTCGGCGACTACAGACAGCGGCTTCGATCCGCCCTACATGCTCGACGGCGGCCCGTGGGACGACGCCGACATGTATGGGCTGTACATCAACTGAGGCGTTGGGGACGGCAAGGAACTGACCCCTTCGCCGCCGTAAGACGGCGGCACTTCCCCATGTGAATGGGGAAGAGCGCGACGAGTCTTCGCCTCCCCTCTGAAGGGGGGGAGGAGAGCTTTACTCGACGCGAATCTTGCCGGCCTTGGCGATGGCGCCGAAGTCGGTGCGCTCGGCGGTGATGAATTTCAGTGTCTCGGCCGGCGTCGTGATGCGCGGCGAGGCGCCGAGGTCGCGGATCTTCGTGGCGATCGCCTCTTCCTGCAGCGCCTGGTTGATCGCGCCGTTCAGCTTGCCGACGATCTCGTCGGGCGTGCCCTTGGGCGCCATGAAGGCGTACCACGCCA
>CAYZQZ010000176.1:0-7836 GCA_964480235.1 uncultured Reyranella sp.
GAGGGCGGCACGCCGATGCCCTCGCGACTGGCCGACGACAAGGAACTGCGCGCCCTGGTCCGTGCCATGGGCGCCGGCGGCAACGGCGTCTACATGCTGACCAAGGGCAGCAAGACCACGATTCCCTATCTCGAGAGCATCGCCGCCGAGGTGAACCGGCCGGTGGTGATCGCGGCCCTGTTCCATTCGAACACCAACCCGACCGCGGCTTTCACCTGGCTCTCGCAGGTCAACGAGGCGCGCGCCCGCGGCCACCGGCTGGTGGCGCAGACCTCGTGCTGCCCGCTCAGCATGGATTTCACCTTCAAGAGTCCGTACCTGTTCGAGAGCATGGAGGCCTGGAAGCCGGCGATGGCGGCGCACGATCCGGCCGAGCTCGCGAAGATCTACGCCGATCCCGCCTGGCGCGATGCCGTCCGCCGCGAACTGAAGGAGCGGCACGGGCGGCTGCTGTTCAACGGCGAATGGCAGAAACTGTTCGTCGTCGAGACGGCCAGGCCCGAGAACCGCAAGCTCGAGGGCGCGACCCTGGCTGATGTCGCCAAGGGCCAGAACAAGGACCCGCTCGACTGCATCCTCGACCTCGCGCTGTCGGAAGGGCTCGACACGATGTTCGTGGCGCAGCTGCTGCACAACGACGACAAGGAAGTCGGCAAGATCCTGGCCGACCCCAACACCCACATCTCGCTGTCGGATGCCGGCGCCCACCTCACCTTCTTCTGCGACGCAGGCTTCGGCCTGCACCTGCTCGGCCACTGGAGCCGCGAGCTGGGCGTGCTCGACATGGCGCAGGCAGTTCATCGCCTGAGCGGCCAGCCCGCCGCGCTGTTCGGCATCAGGGATCGCGGCCTGCTCCAGCCCGGCCTGGCGGCCGACCTGATGCTGTTCGATCCCGCCACCGTGGCGCGCGGCCCCAAGCGGCGCGCCCACGACCTGCCGGCCGGCGCCGCGCGCCTGACCGCAGGCGCGGTCGGCCTGCACGGCACCTGGATCAACGGCCAGCGGGTCGCGAACGAGAAGGGCTTCTCAGCCGATCCGAAGAGCCGACCCGGCGCGGTGCTGCGCTCATTCGCGGCCTAGACGGTGCAATCCCAAATCTAGCGCGCACATGAGGGAGTTTTGATGGTCGCCGCGACCGGCGGCGACTAGCGTCGGCGCATGCGGAAACTGCGCCAACCTGCCTTCGATCCCGCCGACGTCGCGGAGACCAACTTCACCTCCTATCCCGAGCCGTTCCGGGAGGCCAACAGCCATCGCTGGGCCCGCCGGCTGGGCGACCATGCCGGCCTGAAGAATTTCGGCGTGAACCTGGTGCGCATCGAGCCCGGCGCGCAATCCTCGGCGCGGCATGCCCACAGCAAGCAGGACGAATTCATCTGGGTGATCGAGGGCGAGGTCGTGCTCGAGACCAACGAAGGCAGCCAGACCCTGACGCCCGGCCAGTGCGCGGGTTTTCCGGCCGGCACCGGCAACGCTCACCGCTTCGTCAACCGGACGGACCGCAACGCCGTCATCCTGGTGGTCGGCGACCGCACGTCGCCCGAGGAAGTCACCTACCCCGATCTCGACCTGCACCTCAGCGTCACGCCCGAGGGCAACAGGTTCTCGCGCAAGGATGGCACGCCGTACACCCAGGGCTAGGGCCAGCGCGTCACCGCGCCGACCGCCTTGCCGAGCGAGCGGTCGAGATCGGTCCGCAGGGAGCCCTCCTCCACGCGCGGTTCCATGTAGACGACGACGTTGGCATCGCTGCCACCCCAGCGCACCGCGAAGGTCGCGTACGACGCGCTGAGCGCGCCGTCATGGGCGTCGGAAAGGTTGTAGCTCCACGATCCCCAGTGCCAGAAATTGGCGGCGCCGCCCGCCAGCGTACGCACGTCCGTGCCGAGCCCGTAATGCGCGCCACCGCCCAGCGACTTGCCCTCCGGCGACATCATCCAGGTGCGCGCCGCGGGACCGATCGCGGGATTGGAGGCGGCGAAGGCCTGGTAGAAGCGGCCGTAATCCGCCAGCGCCATGCGCCAGCCGCCGTAGCTCGCCAGGATGCGCCAGTCGGGGTCGAGCGCCGCCGTCCGCGCGCCGAGCGGCGTCAGAACGCTTTCCCGGCAGACGCTTTCGTAGTCGCGGCCGGTCGTCTCCTCGATGATGGCGCCCGCCAGCAGATAGGTCGCGTTGGTGTACTCGTAGCGCTCGCCCGGCGCCGAGGAGAGCGGCACCTTCAAGGTCCATTTGAGCTGGGCATCGAAGGCCGTCGTGCGCGCCGTGGCACCCCGCAGATAAGTCGCCAGCGCGCCCGACGTCGTGGGATCGCCCGGGTGGCGGCCGTAGCCTGCGCGATGGGCCAGCAACTGGCCGAGCGTGGCCTGCAGCAGCCGCGCATCGGCCGGCGGCCCGACCCGCGCCAGGGTCTTCGGAATCATCTGCGCCACCCGGGAATCGAACGAGAGCCTGCCCTGCTCCACCAGTCGAGCTGCGCAAACTGCGGTAACCGCCTTCGACAGGCTGGCGAGCGGCACCGGCTGGCCCGGGCGAATGCGACCCAGGGCGGCTTCGTGGACCGGCAGGCCCTTGTGCAGCACGACCAGTCCGCCTGCGATCCGCCGGTTCCGGCTCATCCAGTCGCGCCAGGTGCTTTCGATGTCGGCGACGGTCTGCGCTTGGGCCACCGCCGGCAGCAGCAGAGTGAGACCGAGAAGAAGCGCCCGCCTGCCGAGCGAGCTAGCGGCCATAGGCCTTCTGCAGGCGCTTCTCGCGCGACCGGCTCCATTGCGACAGGCCGAAGCAGGCGAACCAGTAGATGGCGCCGGCGAAGACATAGGCCTCCATGTTCATGCCGACCCAGGCCGGATCGGCGAGCGCCGCCTGCGCGATGCCGAGCAGATCGAAGATCGAGACGATCAGCACCAGCGTCGTGTTCTTGAACAGCGCGATGAACTCGTTGGTCATGGCCGGCAGCGCAATGCGCAGCGCCTGCGGCAGCACGATGGTGCGCTGGATGCGCCAGTAGCCGAGACCCAGTGCCTCGGCCGCCTCGGTCTGGCCGTCGGGCAGCGCCTGCAACCCGCCGCGCACGGCCTCGGCCATGTAGGCCGCGATCACGAAGGCGAGGCCGATCACCGCGCGCGCCAGGCGATCGACGTCGAAGCCGGTCGGCATGATCAGCGGCAGCAGCAGCGAGGCGAGGAAGATCACGGTGATGATCGGCACGCCGCGCCAGAACTCGATGAACACCACCGAGGCGAAACGCACCAGCGGCAGCCGCGAGCGCCGGCCGAGCGCCAGCAGCACGCCGAGCGGGATGGCGATCAGCCCGGCATAGATGGTGAGGAACAGCGTCAGCATCAGCCCGCCCCACTCGCGGGTCTCGACCAGGCGCAGACCGGTGCCCCAGCCGCCATGCAGCAGCACGATGCCGACCGGTGGCAGCAGGACCGCCGCCGCAAAGGTCGCGCCGCGGCGGTACGGCAGGCCGCGCCAGGCGAGCGCCGCGGTCACTGCGAGCCACAGCACGCCCACGATGTCGACCCGCCAGCGTTCGGGCAGCGGATATTGCCCGTACATGAACTGGCCGAAGCGCATGCGCACGAACACCCAGCAGGCGCCGCTGCCCTTGCAGTCCTCGCGCGTGGTGCCGTTCCAGGTGGCGTCGAGCAGAAGCCAATGGACCAGCGGCACCGAGATGCGCCAGATCACATAGAGGCAGACCAGCGTGATCGCCGTGTCGACCCAGTTGGCGAACAGGCGCTGGCGCAGCGATTGGATCCATACCGCGTTCATCGCGTCACCAGCTTGTGACGGGCGTTGTACCAGTTCATGAACAGCGACACCGCGAGGCTGAGCGTCAGGTAGATCGCGAGCGTGATGGCGATGATCTCGATCGACTGGCCGGTCGCCACCAACGCCGAGCCCATGAACATCGCCACGATGTCGGGATAGGCAATGGCGGCGCCGAACGAGGAATTCTTGATCAGGTTGAGATACTGGCTGGTGATCGGCGGAATGATCACCGGCATGGCCTGCGGGATCACCACCAGGCGAACGATCCGGCCGGGCGAGAGCCCGAGCGCCTTCGCGGCGTCGATCTGGCCCTGGCGCACGGAGAGAATGCCGCCGCGCACGACCTCGGCGATGAAGCCCGCGGTATAGGTCGAGAGCGCCGCGAACAGCGCCACGAACTCCGGCACCAGCACGAAGCCGCCGCGATAATTGAAGCCGCGCAGCACCGGCATGTCCCACGTCGTGCCGAAGCCGGCAACCACCAGCGCCAGCACCGGCAGTGCGCCGCACAGCAAGAAGCCCACCATCCAGGTCGGGAAGTCGCGGCCGGTGCGCGCCTGCCGCGCCCGCGCCCAGCGCGCAATCGCCCATTGCGCGGCGATCAGGAGCGCGATGGCGAGCAGCGCCCAGCGGAAGCCCGCGACGTCGTTCGGTGTCGGAATCGACAGGCCGCGGCGGTTGAGGAAGGCGACATCGAGGAAGTTGAGACTCTCGCGCGGCGCAGGCAGCGCGGCGAGCACGCCGAAGTACCAGAACAGCACGAAGAACAGCAGCGGAATGTTGCGCACGAACTCGATGTAGAAGCCCGCCAGCGTCGACAGCAGCCAGTTGCGCGACAGCCGCAGCAGTCCGACGCTGAAGCCGATCACCGTCGCCACGACGATCGACACTGCCGACACCAGCAGCGTGTTGACGATGCCGGTCCACAGCAGCGCCAGGATGGTGTCGGACGGCTTGTAGCCCGTGAGGTTGAACGGCACCTCGATGCCGCTGTCGCGCCACAGGAACTGGAAGCCCGAGGCGATGCCCGCCTTGACCATGTTCTGCGAGGCGTTGCCCACGAAGAACCAGACGAGGGCGATCAGGCCGATCGCCCCCGCGGCCTGCCACAGGACGTCGCGGACCTTGCGGTCGCGGAGGAGCGACAGCATCTGCCGTTATCTTCTCCTCTCCCCCAAGGGGGAGAGGAATATGACTGTCACTGGAACGGCGGCGTGAACAGCAGGCCGCCCTTGGTCCACAGTTCGTTGGCGCCGCGCTTGAGCTTGAGCGCCGAGCCCATGCCGACCGTGCGCTCGTAGCTCTCGCCGTAGTTCCCGACCTGCTTGACGATGTTGTAGGCCCAGTCGTTGCTGATCCCCATCATCTCGCCGAACTTGCCTTCGACGCCGAGCAGGCGGCGGACCTCGGAGTTGGTCGACTTGGCCTTCATCTCGTCGACGTTCTTGGAGGTGACGCCCAGCGCCTCGGCGGCGATCTGCGCGTTCAGCACCCAGCGCACGATCAGCTGCCAGCGCTCGTCGCCCCAGCGCGTCACCGGCCCCTGCGGATCGTTGGAGATGATCTCGGTCAGGATCTGGTGCTCGGCCGGGTCCTTGAACTTGATGCGCTGGCCGGCCAGCGCGCCGATGCCCGCGGTGTAGGCGTCGCAGCGGCCCTGGTCGTAGGCCGAGATCGCGTCGTCGTTCTTCTGGAAGTTGATGATCGTGACCTTGAGGTTGCGCTCGCGGAACCAGTCGGCCGCCATCTTCTCCTCGGTCGAGCCCGCGGCGACGCAGATCGTGGCGTCGGCAAGATCCTTGACCGCCGCGACCTTGGCCTTGGTGCGCACCACGAAGGTCTGGCCCTCGTAGAAGTTGATGCCCTGGAAGTTCACGCCGAGCGTGGCGTTGCGCGAGAAGGTGATGGTGGTGTTGCGCGACAGCAGGTCGACCTGGCCCGACTGCAGCACCGGCCAGCGCTGCTGCACCGAGGTCGGCGTGAACTTGACCTTGGTCGCATCGCCCAGCACCGCAGCGGCGAGCGACTTGCAGTAGTCGACGTCGAGACCGGTCCACTCGCCCTTGTCGTTGGCGAAGGAGAAACCCGGCAGGCCGAGATGGACGCCGCATTCGATGTGGCCGCGCTTCTGCACGGCGTCGAGCGTCGGGCTGGGCGCGAGCTGCTGCGACCAGGCCGGAACCGCGACGAAACAGGCGGCCGCGATCGCGGCGATGCCAACAAACTTCATGTGAAAACTCCCCCTCAACAGGTGCTGCCCGATACCGTACAAGCCTTGCTGTGGCCAGTAAATCGAACCTCGACGCGGGCACCGTTGCCGGTCTGCCCAATCTGCATAGCCATGCATTTCAGCGCGCCATGGCGGGCCTTACCGAGCGTCGCGGCGCCGAGGCCGATTCTTTCTGGACCTGGCGTGAGCAGATGTATCGCTTCGTCGAGCGGCTGACGCCCGACGACCTCGAAGCCATCGCGGCGCAGGCCTACATGGAGATGCTCGAGGCGGGCTTCACCTGGGTGGCCGAGTTCCACTACCTGCACCACCAGCCCAACGGACGCCCTTACGACAACGTCGCCGAGATGGCCGAGCGCATCGTCGCCGCCGCCGCCGACACCGGCATCGGCCTCACCCTGCTGCCGGTGCTCTATCGCCAGAGCGGTTTTGGCGGAAAGCCGGCGACGGCGGCCCAGCGCCGCTTCCTCAACGACCGCGACTCCTACGCGCGGATCATGGAGACCGGGGTACCGGGCGGCCGCATGGGCATCGCGCCGCACTCGCTGCGCGCCGTCACGCTCGACGATCTGAAATGGGCCGCCGAAACCTGGGCGGGGCGGCCGGCGCACATTCATGTCAGCGAGCAGACGCGCGAGGTCGAGGACTGCCTCGCCGCGCACCGACGCCGGCCGATCGACCTGCTGATGGACAGCGTGGCGGTCGACGAACACTGGTGCCTCGTCCACGCCACCCATGCCGATGCCGGAGAGCGCGCCCGCATCGCCGGATCGAAGGCCGTGGTCGGCCTCTGCCCGATCACCGAAGCCAATCTCGGCGACGGCCTGTTCGAGGTGCCGGATTTCCTGGCCCAGGGCGGCCGCTTCGGCGTCGGCTCCGATTCCAACGTCCGCCTCTCCGCCGCCGACGAGCTGCGCACCCTCGAATACGGCCAGCGCCTGATCCGCCGCCAGCGCAACGTGCTGGGCGCGCCGGAACAATCGACGGGACGACACCTGTTCGAGGCCGCTCTGGCCGGCGGCGCCCAGGCAGTTGGGGCCGGCGATGATGCGGTGGTCACCCTCGACGACCGCCTGCACCACGGCGACGCCGCGATCGATCACTGGCTGTTCGCCGCCGACAACGCCGCCATCGTGTCGGTGGAGCGCGGCGGCGTGCGCCTGGTCGAGCACGGCCGTCATCGCGACCGCGAGCGCATCTCGGCGCGCTACCATCGAGCTCTCGCGCGGTTGCTCGCCTAGCATCACACGCGCTGCACCGGCCGGTTCTCGCGGCGCGCTTGACCGCGTGCTCCCCGACCATCGAAAGTTCAGGTCATGAAAGCATCCTCGACGCGCCACGCTTTCGGTCGACGTGGCCTGTTCGCGGCCGGCGCCGCTGCGCTGGCGGCTCCGTCCATCGCGCGCGCGCAAGGCCCGGGCGCCGGCGGCGTTGCGCTGGTCATCGGCAATTCCAGGTATTCGTGGGAAGCGCCGTTGCCGAACGTGCGGCGCGACGTGGCCGATGTCGCCAAGCGCTTCCAGGCCTATGGGCTGAAAACCGAGCTTCTGCAGGATGCGGGTCGCGATGCCATGCGACGCGGCATCGACGCCTTCATCGGCTCGGTGCGCGGCGCCCGTTTCGCGGCTCTTTATTATGCCGGTCACGGCGCGTCGTGGACCAAGGACACCTATCTCGTGCCGGTCGATGTCGATCTGAGCACGCCCAGCGTCGTGCAGAATCTGGTTCCGGTGCCGGCCATCGGCTCGGCCATGAGTAGCGCCGCCAATCGTCTTGTCAACGCCGGAGTAAAATTGCATCGGCTGGCCGGAGTAAAAGTACATCACGGC
>CAYZQZ010000177.1:0-7831 GCA_964480235.1 uncultured Reyranella sp.
CAACGCCAGGCTCGGCGGCAACGGCACCGTCGAGTACGCCAAGGTCGAGGTCTCGGGCGAGTCGTTCTACACCCAGCCCGGCCCGCTGGTGGAACTGGTGGCGGGCGCGATCCGCGAGGTCACCGGCATCGAGCCCGAACTCTCGACCACCGGCGGCACCTCCGACGCACGCTTCATCGCCAAATACTGTCCGGTGCTGGAGTTCGGTCTGGTCGGCGAAAGCATGCACAAGGTCGACGAGAAGAGCGCGGTCGCCGATCTCAAGGCGCTGGCGCAGGTCTACGAGGCCATGCTCGACCGCTTCTTCGCCACCTGACGAGGCTCCCGGCGTGCCGAGTACCAACGAGATCGTTCGCGGCACGATGGGTGCGGTCAAGTTCCTGGCGCGCGATCCGGGCGCGCCGCTCTACTTCGAGAACACGATCGACGCCTGCCTGCGCTCGTTCCGGGTCATGCTGGTGGTGGCGCCGATCTACGGCCTCTACCTCGCGCTCTACTATACGAGCGTCTCCGCCCAGGCCGACGAGCTCGAGATCTTCTGCGTCGAGACGCTGCGCTACATCGTCGACTGGCTGCTCTATCCGGTGATCTTCTACGAGATCGCGCGCCGCCGCGGCTGGCTGGAGCGCTATCCGCGCTACATCGCGGCGCTCAACTGGACCAACCTGCCGGCGATGATCCTGGCGCTGGGCGGCCTGTCGCTGGCGCTGCTGGCGCCGGGCCAGCTGGCGACCATCATCGATCTCGTGATGCGCGCGCTCTTCTTCTACTGGTTCATGATGGTGACGCGGCTGGTGCTGGGCGTCAGCTGGCTGTTCGCGGTCCTGCTGACGATCGTCAACTGGGTGCCGTCGCTCTTCCTGTCACTCATCGTCTCCCGCTTCCTCGGCGTCGCGCCGCTGCCCGGCTGAGCCGCCGTCGGCGGCCGGAGCGTCATAGCGCACCTCCATCAGGCAGAGGCCGCCGGGCGGCGCCGTCGGGCCGGCGCGCGTGCGGTCCTTTGCGGCCAGCGCCTCCGCGACGTCCTGCCGGCTCCACTGGCCGCGGCCCACCAGCTGCAGGGTGCCGACCAGGATCCGCACCTGGTTGTGCAGGAACGACCGCGCGCCGACATCGATCGCGATTTCCTCGCCTTCCCGGGTCACCGTCAGCAGGTCGAGCGTCCTGACCGACGACTTGGCCTGGCAGGACACCGAGCGGAAGCTGTTGAAGTCGTGCGTGCCGATCAGGGTCGAAGCGGCATTCGCCATCGCCGCCACGTCGAGCGGCATCGGCACGTGCCAGACGAAGCCGGCGTCGAGGCCCGGCCGGCTGCGCCGGTTCAGGATTCGATAGCGGTAGCGCCGCCAGGTCGCCGAGAAGCGGGCATGGAAACCGGGCGGGGCGATCTCGACCGAGGGCACGGCGATCGGGTTGGGCTTCAGATGGTAGTTGAGCGCCCCGCGCACCTCCTCGGTGCGCTTGTCGGCAGTGAGATCGAAATGCGCCACCTGGCCGCGCGCATGGACGCCGGCATCGGTGCGGCCCGCACACTGGACATGCACGCGCTCGCCCGAGAAGGCGAACACCGCGTCCTCCAGCGCCGCCTGGACCGAGGGGCCGGTGTCCTGGCGCTGCCAGCCGACGAACGGGCCTCCGTCGTACTCGACGGTGATCTTGTAACGCGGCACGACGTCAGGGCGCCCGGCCGAACGGCAGCTGCGTGACGGCCGGGCAGGGCAGCACGGTTCCGGCCGGCAGGGCGAAGCCGCGCAGGAAGGCGTCGGCCTCGGTCGCGGCCTTGCCGGCGCGCTGCAGCTTGCCGAGCCGCAGTCCGCCCACGCCGCAGGCCACCACCGGATAGCCGTCGCGCGTGATGCTCACCGTGCCCGACGCTCCGGCGGCCAGCGTCAGCGTGGCCGACAGCACTTTTATGCGTTCGGTCTTTCCCTCGACCTCGACATCGAACCAGGTGCCGGGCCAGGGATGGAACGCCCGCACCTTGCGCTCGAGCTCGGCGGCCGGCCGGCGCCAGTCGAGCACGCCTTCTTCCTTGCCGAGCTTGTGGGCGTAGGTGACGCCTTCCTCCGGCTGCGGCACCGGGTCGATCGTGCGCCGCAGCAGCCCGTCGAGGGTCGAGACGATCAGCTTGCCGCCCAGTTCGGCCAGCCGGTCGTGCACCGACTGGGCGGTGTCGCCGGCCGAAATCGGCGTGCGTTCGGCCAGCAGCATCGGTCCGGTATCGAGGCCCTCATCCATGCGCATGATGGTGACGCCGGTCTCGGCGTCGCCCGCCAGGATGGCGCGATGGATCGGCGCCGCGCCGCGCCAGCGCGGCAGCAGCGAGCCGTGGATGTTGATGCAGCCCAGCACCGGCGCGTCGAGGAAGCTCTTCGGCAGTATGTGGCCGTAGGAGACGACCACGGCGACGTCGAGGTCGAGTGCCTTGAAGGCGGCGGCGTCCTCTTCCGCTTTGAGGTTCCTGGGCGTGAGAACCTGCAGCCCCAGCGCATCGGCCGCCTGGTGCACCGGGGTCTTGCGCTCCTGCTGGCCGCGGCCGGCAGGCCGGGGTGCGCGCGTATAGACCGCAATGACGTCGTGGCCCGCGGCGGCCAGCGCCTGGAGGGCGGGCACGGCGAATTCGGAGGTGCCGAGGAACGCGATCTTCATCGACGCATCTTATAGGCAGGCGCGCGGGACTGAGCTAGTTATGCGCCGTCCATGGATTCCGATGTCCTTACGACCGGCAAGGGACCGGTCGCCAATCTTGCGGCGCGCCGTGCCGCCGGCCAGATCCATTCCGATCCGGTGCAGGAAAAGGTGGTGCTGCGCCTGCAGGCCGTGCACGAGCAGCTCGCCGCCCTGGCCGCGCATCCGGCGAAGCCCGGCTTCTGGTCGCGGCTCGGGCTGGGCAGCGCGCCGAAGCCGCCGGCTGGCCCACACGGCCTCTACATCTGGGGACCGGTCGGCCGCGGCAAGTCGATGCTGATGGACCTGTTCTTCGCCGACGCCCCGGTGGCGAAGAAGCGACGCGTGCACTTCAACGAGTTCATGCTGGAGGTGCACGAGCGCCTGCACCGCCGCCGCGAGGAGCTGGCGGCCCGGGGCGCGCCGCCCGAGGACGACACGATCGTGCCGATCGCCAGGGCGGTCGCAGCGGAGGCACGGCTGCTCTGCTTCGACGAATTCCAGGTCACCAACATCGCCGACGCGATGATCCTCGCGCGCTTCTTCGAGGTGCTGTTCGACGAGGGCGTGACGGTGATCTCGACCTCCAACCGCGCGCCCGACGATCTCTACAAGAACGGCCTGCAGCGCGACCGCTTCCTGCCCTTCATCGAGCTGGTCAAGCAGCGGCTCGAGGTGCTCGAACTGGGCGGCGGCCACGACTACCGCATGGAGCGGCTGCGCAATCTCGACGTCTACCTGACGCCGCTCGGCGCCTGGGCGGACAAGAAGCTCGACGAGGCGTTCCGCGCCATGACCGACGGCGCCGACGGCGAGCCGCGCGTGCTGCGCACCCAGGGCCGCGACGTCGAGGTGCCGCGCGCCGCGCCGGGCTGTGCCATGGCGCATTTCATGGACTGGTGCGCCAAGCCGATGGGTGCCGCCGACTTCCTCTGCATCGCCGAGCACTTCCACACCGTGATCCTGGCCGAGATCCCCAGGATGGGGCCGGACAACCGCGACAAGGCCGCGCGTTTCGTGACCATGATCGACAGCTTCTACGAGAAGAAGGTGAAGTTCATCTGCTCGGCCGCCACCTCGCCGGACAAGCTCTACGTCGACGGCGACGGTGCGTTCGAGTTTCAGCGTACCGTCTCGCGCCTGATGGAAATGCAGAGCCCCGAGTACCTGACGCTGGATCACATCGCGTAGACCGCGGAGTTTCCCTGCCATAGGCTCTGCTTCTCGGAGGCACGGATCGGTCGGATGACACGTTTTTTTGTCTGCGCGCTCTTCGCCTGTCTGGCTGCGCCCGCGGCTCTCGGCCAGCAGGGCGCCGTCGAATGGTCGAGCACGGCCAGGATCGCCAACGGGACCTGCAGCGATGGCGCTCTCGCCCGCATGACCGAGAAGGCCAACTCGGTAAACGTGAAAATCCTGATCGGCGGAAGGGTCACTGCGGAATTCGACATGCCGCTGTCGGCCGACGGAAGCGGCAAGGGCGACTACCGCGGTGTCATGGGACGACAGAAGGCGGACCTTGCGCCGGGTCGGGGCAAGCGTCTCATGACTACCGCCCAGGTCGAAGGCAATTGCCAGTGGCGCTGGCTTCCCGATTGAGCCTCCAAGATCCGTCGGTCGCGGTTCGCTCGCGGCGACCGGGGCAAAAAAAGGCCGCCCGAGGGCGGCCTTTCCGTTCGATGGCGGTTTCGGTCAGTTCTTGAGCGTCGCGGCAAAGAGCTTGGCCGCTTCGGCCTTCGAGGCCTGATCGGCGCTGGCATCGTACTTGAGCGGCAGCTTGAACTTCTCGCCCAAGGCCGTCGCTTCGGGGTTGGTGAAGGCATGCACCGCGCCGGGATACTCGATGACCTGGTAGTTCGCCTTGGCCGCGTCGAGCTCCTTCTTCAGCGTGTCGTACTGCTCGCGCTTCACGAAGGGATCGTCGGCCCCGTTCAGGATCAGGATCTTCGCCTTGATGGTGCCGGCGGCCGGCGGCGGCGTGTTGAGGCCGAGAGAGGCGTGGAAGCCGGCCACTGCCTTCAGGTCCGCGCCCGTGCGCGCCATATTGATCACGACGGCGCCACCGAAGCAGTAGCCCACGGCACCGATGCGGTCGGGATTGACGGTGGCCTGCTTGGCGAGCTCGGCCTTGGCGGCGTTGAAGCGCGATTCCATCGCCTTCGGATCCTTCATCACGCCGCCGGAGAGGGCGCCGGCATCCTTGGGGTTGTCGGCGGTCTTGGCGTCGCCATACATGTCGGCGATGAAGGCCGTGTAGCCCTGCGCGGCATACTTCTTGGCCTCGTTGTGGATGTGCGGGGTGATGCCCCACCACTCATGGACCATGATGATGCCCGGCCGCTTGGCCGTCGATGCGTCGTCGTACACGACGAAGCCCTTCATGGTCGTCGTGCCGTCGCTGTACGTGACGGGCACTTCCTTGATCTCCGCATTCGCGCCCGTGACGAAGGCGAAGGCGCAAAGGGCTCCGGCAATGATGGCTCGCATGTATTCCTCCCAAGGAAAGGCGGCGCCGAGCTTTGCATGCTGGCGGTGTCCCCGCTAGGCGGTGGCACGGGAACGTGATCCAATCGCGGTCATGCAAACGACCGAAATCACGACCCCGCGCGGCCTCGCCTTCACCGCAGACATCGACGGCCCGGCCGGCGGCGATCTCGTCCTGCTGCTGCATGGATTCCCCGAGTCGCGGCACAGCTGGCGCGAGGCGTTGCCCGAACTGGCGAAAGCGGGCTATCGCGCGGTGGCGCCCGACCAGCGCGGCTATTCGCCGGGCGCGCGTCCCGATCCGGCCGATCTGTCGAACTACTCCTTCGACAAGCTGGTGCAGGACGCGATCGACATGGCCGACGCCTCCGGCGCGGCCGGCAAGCGCTTTCACCTCGTCGGCCACGATTGGGGCGGGCAGGTCTCGTGGGGTGTGGCCGAAGCGCATCCCGGCCGTCTCGCCTCGCTCACCATCCTGTCGCGGCCCCATCCGCTGTCGTTCCGCCGCGCGCTGAAGGAGGATGCCGACCAGAAGCATCGTTCCCGCCATCACGGAAAGTTCCTCGAGGCCGACACCGCCGACAAGCTTCTGGCCGACAACGCCCGAGCGATGCGCGACGGGCTGTTCGGCCAGAGCCGGGAGTCGGCGGCGAAGCATCTGTCGATCCTCGGCGAGCGGCCGGCGATGGAAGCAGCCCTTGCCTGGTACCGCTCGAACAAGGGCCTGTCGGGAGATTTCGGCCCGACCAAGGTGCCGACGCTCTATATCTGGGGTGATGCCGACGCGACCGTCGGCGCGCACGCCGCCAAGGGTACCGCGGATTTCGTCAGCGCGTCGTATGCGATGGAAGTGCTCCCCGGCGTCGGCCACTTCGTGATGGATCAGGCCGCTTCGCGCAGCACCGAATTGATGCTGGCGCATTTCCGCAAGCACCCGGTCTAGCCGGCAGCACGGCAGACGAGGGACGAACCGCCTCGCCGCATCGTATGAGAGCAGGGGAGACGCTGCGGAGACTCTCATGAGGAAGTTGCGAATCGTTGCGACGCTGTCGGCCCTGCTCGCGGCGTCACCGGCCTTCGCGCATGGCGATCACGACACCGGTTCAGCCCAAGGTGTGCAGCAGGAGACGCGCTGGTGGCTCGACCTCGTGCCGCGCGCGGTGGCGGGCCAGCGTGTGGAGATCGACGAGCGGCTGGGCTTCCGCTTCATCAAGGCCGACGGCCTGCCCGATCACGCCACCGGCCAGTTCCCCAACCGCAGCAATCCCAATCGCATCTCGGCGCAGGCCCATTCCTTCCGTGTGCCGCTCCAGCCGATCAAGGCGGGGCAACCGACCTTCTACCGCCCCAACCATCTGTTCGGCGTGGCGATCAACGGCGTGGTGTTCGATCCCAACACCGCCGAGTTCTGGAAGAACGATCCGCGCTCGGGCTGGATGATCGAGGCGCTGTCCGGCGCGGTGCCACTCGGCTTCGATCGCAACAACGCCCATGTGCAGCCCGACGGCTCCTACCACTATCACGGCATCCCGGTCGGGCTGGTCGAGAAGCTGGGGGGCCGCAGCGGCGCGGTGCAGGTCGGCTGGGCGGCCGACGGCTTTCCGATCTACGTCGATCCCGCGGCGCGCCCCGGCTGGCGGCTCAAGACCGCGCGCGATCCGGGCGGGCCCTCCGGCCGTCCCGACGGCACCTACACCAAGGACTACGAATTCGCCGAGGAGCTGGGCACGCTCGACCAATGCAACGGCCGCACCGGCGCCACGCCGGAATTTCCCAAGGGCACTTATTTATACGTGCTGACCTCGAGCTTTCCCTACGTGCCGCGCTGCTTCGCGGGCGTGGCGGATTCGAGCTTCGTGAAACAGGGCGGCCCGCATGTCGGCATTCCGCCCGGCGGCGGCGGCGGCCGCCGTCCGCCGCCGCCCGGCGGAATGCCGCCGCCGCGATAACGGCCTGCTCCGTCGCCGCGCCGAGGATGACCTCACCCTGAGGAGCGCTCCGAAGGAGCGCGTCTCGAAGGGTGGAAACAAGCACCTTGCCTCTTGCCCGTCCTTCTGGGCTTTTCGAGCGCTCGCGCTCGAAAGCGCCTGGACGCCCGACTGCGTCGGGCTCCTCAGGACGAGGTTCATTTTGCCTGTCATTCCGGCCTTCTTGCCGCTCCGCCGGAATCGCGCTACCACGCGCGCCGTTCACGAAACGGAGATTTAGCCCATGGCTCGCAAGAAGATCGCGCTGATCGGCGCCGGACAGATCGGCGGAACCCTCGCCCTGCTGGCGGGCCAGAAGGAACTGGGCGACATCGTTCTGTTCGACATCCCGCAGGCCGAAGGCACCGCCAAGGGCAAGGCGCTCGACATCGCCCAGCTCAGCCCGGTCGCGGGCTTCGACGCCGCCTACTCGGGCTCGGCGAACTACAAGGATATCGCGGGCTCCGACGTGGTGATCGTCACCGCCGGCGTGCCGCGCAAGCCCGGCATGAGCCGCGACGACCTGGTCGGCATCAACGCCAAGGTCATCAAGGCGGTCGGCGAGGGCATCAAGGCCAACGCGCCGAACGCCTTCGTCATCGTCATCACCAACCCGCTCGATGCCATGGTTGGCCTCATGCAGGAGGTCACCGGCTTCCCGGCCAATCGCGTCGTCGGCATGGTGGGCGTGCTCGACAGCGCGCGCTTCCGCC
>CAYZQZ010000178.1:0-7778 GCA_964480235.1 uncultured Reyranella sp.
TGTTGAGCAGCGTCTGCTGCTTCCACGAATCACCGATCGCGGCGCTGTAGTCGGAGCGGTCGCGCGGCACGGTGCCCGGGCCGATGCTGCTGCAGGCCGAGGCCACCACGGCGATCGCGGTGGCGATGGAAGCTCCCAGGAGTCGCCGGACGGTCATTGGCGTCTCCCGCGTCAGCGATCTTCCTCGATGTGTACCTGGATCCGGCCGGCGCTCACGGCGGCCTTGAGGGCGGCGTGGTCGCGCTCGGCCTGATCGGCGTAGGCGACCGCGAAGTCGCCCATCGCCTTGTCGAACGTTTCGCTCGTGCCGAGGTATCCGCTGATCAGCCAGGGGTGGCTCGCCCGGCCGTGCGCCCGGGCCAGCGCCCAGCCGCAGGCTTTGCCGTAGGTCTCCAGCATCCCGCGATTGAAGGTCTCGACGAGAGGCTTGATCTTGGCGTCGCGCAACTGGCGCACATAGATTTCGCGGCCCTCGCGCCCGGTTACCCAGCCGAGGAAGATGTCCGACGACGATTGCATCAGCCGCTGGCCCATGACGACGCGCTGGCCGGCATGCTTGTACTGGCTCTTGCCGGCATGCGCTTCGAGCACCGACGGAACAGCCTGCTTGAACTGCAGGAACAGCGGCTGGTTCGACGACGACATGAAAAGGCCGATCGTGCAGTAGCGCCCGACGCTGCCGATTCCCACGACCTTGACGGCGATATCGACGAGTCGATAACGGTCGAGGAGGGCGCGCCTGTCGTCCGGCAGAGATTCCCGATAGTCGGCCAGTGCCTTGTCCAGAAAGGTCCTGAAGCCCTCTTCGCGCGTGAAGTCGGGATGAAAAATCAGCGGCGGCTGATCCTTGATCTGGACCTGGCCGCCAACCATCTCGGCGAGCTTGGGGAAGTCGATGTCGGAGGCTCTGTCTTCCTTCGCCTTCTGGACGCGACGGCGCACCCGCTTCTCGACCTCCGGATTGTCGATCAAGTCGTAGAAATCGTCGCCGGAGATGTTCGCGTACCAGGCTTCGAGCGGGCTCATCTCCGCGACTTCGCGCAGCCGCTCGCGATAGCTGCGGGCGCAGGCCACGGCGGCGTCACGGCCGGCTGAGTCCGACAGGCCGTTGGCCCGGGCCGCCAGCACGAACGACGCCACCAGACGCTTGACGTCCCATTCCCAGGGGGCGGGCGCCGTTTCGTCGAAATCGTTGATGTCGAAGACGATGTTGCGTTCCGGCGTGGCGAAGCCGCCGAAATTGAGCAGGTGGCAGTCGCCGCAGGCCTGGACGTAGGTGCCCATCGACGGCATGCCCGCGAGGTCCGCGGCCATGACGATGGCCGCGCCGCGATAAAATGTGAACGGCGATTGCAGCATCCGGCCATAGCGGATGGGAAGGAGGTCGGGTATCCGTCCGGCGTCGGAAGCTTGCAACAGATCGAGCGGGTCGTGGCGATCCTTCTGACGCTTCCAGACACCCTGGCTCGATCGCGGAACCGTATCGCGCAGCCGCTTGCCGGCAGCGATCAGGTCGTCGGCCGGGACCGAGTGCGGCGCCCGCCGGGTCTCTTCGATCTCCACCTTTGCCTTCGGCAACGTCGTCGCAGCGCTCAAGGTGTCCTCCAAAGATGCCAAGGCCTTACGCAGCTTGCCTCGATGGTTCTGGGTACCTCCGACCGAAGGGATCAGCGTTGATGCAAATCAAGCATGACGCGCCTTGGATCACGGCGGCAGATCAGTCCGGGAAGTCGAAGTCTTCCTTGCCCGGCTTGATGTCCCATCTTTCGAACAGGTCGGGGCCGAGTTGGCTCCAGTATTTGCCGGCACACCTGAACTGGGCGACCCGTTTGCCGGATTGCTCGACGGCGAGGCCGGCCTTCTCGCGCTTTTCACCCTTGGGGCCCCAATTGCCGATGCCGGCATAGAGCGTGTAGCTGTATGCGCCCTGGCGGAACCTCAACCAGGCCCCGCCGCCGCCGGCAAACGGGACGCTCTCGCCGAGTGCGGCCTGTGACGGCACGGTGCGTTCCCTGGGCAGGGCCAACTCGGGCTTGTCCGCCTTCTCGTCGCCGAACCGGTATTCGAGATAGCCGCGTCGCGCAGCGGCGTCTTTCGGCGCGCAGGCCGAGATCAGCTTCTGGCCGCTGGTGCAGGAGAACACGATCGTCTCGCCGGTCGAGCACAGCGTCGTGGGCGCGGGCGATGTCGCCGCGACCGGACGCGCCTGCGTGACCAGCGCCACCGTGATCGACTTCTTGCAGTTTTCGTCGCCCTGGCACTCCGGCGATTGCACGCGGCGCTGCGCATAGGTGAGCGCGACGCGCCGGTTGACGAGGCTGCGCTGCTCGCAGATCTCGAAATCCGCCATCTCGCGGAACGTCGCGCCCTTGTCGTCCTTCAGCGTGATGTAGCAGGCGATGTCGCCCGCCTGCAGGCTCACGACCGTGCCGACGGCCTTCTTGGTGAGATTGCCGATTTGGACCGTGTCCGGGGTCTGGGCGGCGGCGGCCCCGGCCAGGCCGGCAATGGCGAGGACGAGCAGGGGGCTAAAGAGGTGCATGGCCCCATCTTCTCTATAGGCAAATCGTAGGTAATTTAAGGGATTCGGCGGATTTCCGGGCCTTTTCGCCCGTCGGGGGCTGCTGTATACGTCCCCGCACCATGAAGCCTCAGAACATCGCCATTGTCGGCGCCACCGGCGCGGTCGGAGTGGAAATCCTCCGCGTCCTCGAGCGACGGAACTTCCCCGTCGCTTCCCTCAAGCTGCTCGCCTCGGCCCGCTCGGTCGGCAAGACGCTCGAGTTCAAAGGCAAGCCGTACAAGGTCGAGGAACTGAAGGCCGACGCCTTCAAGGGCTGCGACATCGCCTTCTTCTCGGCCGGCGCCACGCGCAGCCGCGAGTTCGTGCCGGCGGCAAAGGCAGCGGGCTGCGTCGTGGTCGACAATTCGTCGGCCTTCCGCATGGACCCCAATACGCCGCTCGTCGTCCCCGAGGTGAACCCGGGTGACCTCGCGCGCCACAACGGCGTCATTGCCAATCCCAACTGCACGGCCGCGATCCTCGCCGTCGCAGTGTGGCCGATCCATCAGGCCGCGGGCGTGAAGCGCATCATCGTGTCGACGTATCAGTCGGCGTCGGGCGCGGGCGCGGCCGCGATGGCCGAGCTCGAGGACCAGGTTGGCGAAATCGCCGCCGGCAAGCCGGTGACCAAGAAGGTGTTCCCGCACCAGATCGCCTTCAACGTCTTCTCGCACAACACCAAGGTGGCCGAGAACGGCTACAACGAGGAAGAGAACAAGGTCGTCGAAGAGACGCGCAAGATGTTCCATTCCCCCGATCTGCCGATCCAGCCCACCTGCATTCGCGTGCCGGTGCTGCGTGCGCACTCCGAGGCGATCACGCTCGAGCTCGAGAAGCCCTTGTCGCCCGCCGAGGCGAAGAAGATTCTCGAGAAGGCGCCGGGCGTGAAGGTGGTCGACGATGCGGCCGCCAACCACTTCCCGATGCCGCTCGAAGCCTCGGGCGACCTCGACGTTCATGTCGGCCGCATCCGCAAGGACCTCTCCAACCCCAACGGGCTGGTGATGTGGGTGGCCGGCGACCAGCTCCTGAAGGGTGCTGCCTGGAACGCCGTGCAGATCGCCGAGGAACTGGCCAAGCTGCAGGCGCGCGCCCAGGCCGCGGAATAGCACCACTTCGACTGCGCTGACTGCGCCAACCCATGTCGGGTGGTTGGCGCAGTTGGCGCATCCCGCTTTCGCTCCAGACAGCCTGCCCGGACCCCCGCAAATCCCGGAAATGAATTTGCGGAGTTTGCGGAGCAGTGCGCCGGTCTTCGAGGGCGGCCATTCTCTCGCAAGCGCCGGCTGAAGCCGCTAGCATGTGCCCTTGAGGTTGGGAGTACGCATGAAGCGGCGGGCGTTCGTCGGTCTGGCAGGAAGTGCACTGGCATGGCCGTGGGGTGCCAATGCCCAGGTCAACGGCACCGTTGGCCTGCTCAGCACCGGGTCGTCGATCGACTATCTGACGGCTGCATTCTTCAGGGGCCTGTCGAGCACCGGCTTCGAGGAGGGACGCAACATCGCCGTTGTCCGGCGCTCTGCCCAGGGCCAGTCGGATCGGTTGCCCGAGCTTGCCGCCGAATTGGTCGGCCAAGGCGTGTCGGTGATCTTCGCCAGTGGCGGGCCGCTGCCGACGCGCGCGGCCAAGGCGGCAACCGGCAAGATTCCGATCGTCTTCGCCTATGGCGGCGATCCTGTGGCGGACGGGCTGGTGTCGAGCATCAGCCGGCCCGATGCCAATGTCACCGGTGCGACCTTTCTCGGCGCGACCTTCACGCCCAAGCGACTTGAGTTGCTGAAGCAGCTGGTGCCGGGCGCAACCGATGTCGCGATGATCGTCAATCCCAAGTCGACCTTGTCGGAGCTGCAGCTGCGCGATGCCCGTGCCGCCATTCCGGTGCTGGGCCAGACGCTCAGCATCTTCAATGCCGAAGGCGGCAACGAGATCGACGCGGCCTTTGCCGAAATGGCGCGTCGCAAAATGTCGGCGGTGCTGATTGGAACCGATCCGGGCTATGGTCTGGTGTTCCGCGACCGGATCGTGTCCCTGGCGGCACAGTACGGACTTCCCGCCATGTACGACTCGCGCGATTTCATCGCGGCCGGTGGCCTGGTGAGCTACGGCAGTGTCCTGCCTGACACCTGGCGGCAAGCCGGCATCTATGTCGGCCGGGTCCTGAAGGGCGAGAAGCCGGCGGACTTGCCGATCGTGCAGCCGACCAGGTTCGAGACGGTCATCAACCTCAAGACGGCACGGGTTCTCGGGCTGCAGATTCCGCCCAGCGTTCTGGCCCTGGCAGACGACATGCTCGAGTAGGCAGGTCCAGACGACGAAGAGGTCCGCATCCCACCCGATGCCGGACAGCCTCCTCCCTCCCGGCCTCCCGTAGGTACGGGGAGGATCGCAAGCTCACCATAAGCGTGGCGTCCCGCAGGACCTATTATGGTCGTTTATTCGATCGTGACCGCTGCGCTGGTCCCTGCGCTGACTGCGGCAACTGCGCTAACCCCGGCAGGAGCGGTTGGCGCAGTTGGCGCACCCGCTCGGAGCTCCGCAAACTCCGCAAATTCACCCTTCATCGTCTCTTGCGGAGTTTCCGGAGTTTCCGGGCAGGGGAGTTGCCCGGCCCGAACGGCTCACCGGGTTGATGCCGGCAGCCGGGGAGTCCAGAGAGTGAATCGACTTCATTGATAAAGAGTCATCGTCTGCTTCCAGGCAGGGAGCTCTCCTGAGAATGGAATCGATCTCCATTTCCACGGCTGATCTTGTGTTGAATGAATCTCTATTGAGAAGGTAATCGCTCTTCTCATGTTCATTCAGCCGCGCTGCATAAGGCGCAGCTGCAGACAGATGGCCAGCCCACACCCCCGGAAACTCCGTAAATGGGTTTGCGGGATTTCCGGGGGGGTGCGCTCTGCTCGCCAGCCCGGCGGCGGCGATTTCCATACTCTTGCCTCTATTTGGTCATGGGGCCGCTCCATCCGGTTGCCTACGATTCCCCCACTAGCGGGGAGGCGGCCATGGATATCAGGTTGGCCATTCTGGCGGCGGTCGCTCTGGCCGCGGCGCTGCAACTGCAATCCCGTCAACCCTACGTCTCGCAGGACTGGCTGACGCGTACCAGCGCGGTGGAAGTCCGCTGCCTCGTCGCCGATGCCGCGGCGGGCGCCGTCTGTCAGCCGAGAGCCGAGCGCTCGCGCTGGACGCGGCTGGAACTGGTCGGCGACCGGCTCTGAAGTCGCCTGCGTCCATCTGCGCAGGGGTTTTGCGCTCGCCTGTTGGAACGACGGGGTGCCAGAGGCTCGCTGCGCCTACGCTCTTGCCGCGCGGCGCGCTACAAATCCTCAGGTCCCGGGAGTGGGGACCAGGGGAGTCCTGATGAACAGTCCTGTCGCACCGGCGCTGAAGAGCGCGGTCGAGCGCGCCAAGAGCCTGCAGCCGCTGATCGACCAGCATGGTCCGGAGATCGACCGCCGCCGTGAGGTCACGCCCGAGGTGGTCGAGGCCCTGGTCGCCAACGACATGCTGCGCCTGCTGCTGCCCAGGAGTCTCGGCGGCCAGGAAATCGATCTGATCGAATTCTGCCGAGTCAACGAGACCGTGGCGTGGGCCGACGCCTCGGTCGGCTGGTTCGTCAATCAGTCGAACGTGTCGTCCGCCACGTCGGCGGCCTCGATGCCGCGCGAAGCGGCGCTCGCGATGTTCAACGGCCCGCGCGAGGGACTGGCGTGGGGCGCCAAGCACGGCAACAGCCGCGCCATCCGGGTCGAGGGCGGCTACCGCCTCACCGGCACCTGGAGTTTCGCCAGCGGCGGCCGCCACACCCGGCTGCTGGGTGCGCACAGCAACGTCCAGAACCCCGACGGCACGCCGCACATGCGCTACGGCCGCCTGGACGACCGCTCGTTCATCTTCCTGCGCGCCGAGGCGAAGATCACGGACGACTGGTACGTGCTCGGCCTGCGCGGTACCGGCAGCGACACCTACACGGTCGAGGACCTGTTCATTCCCGACGCGCACGCCCCGGCCCGCGACGTGCCCGAGGAGCGGCGCGAGAACGGGCCGCTCTACGTCATCGGCTCGACGCTGCTCTACGCCAGCGGCTTCTGCAGCGTCACGCTGGGCGTCGCGCGCCGCCTGCTCGAGACCTATATCGAGCTCGCGCGCGGCCGACAGAGCCGGGCGGCGACCACGATCATGGCGAGGAACAACTCCATCCAGCGCGAGGTCGCCAGCATGGAGGCCAAGCTCTCGGCGGCGCGGGCGTTCCTGCACGAAGCGGCCGCCGACGTCTACAAGGCGGCGGCCAACGGCACGCTCGACGTCGACAAGCGCATGCGGCTCCGGCTCGCGACGACCTGGGGAATGAACGAGGCGACCGACGTGTCGATCGCCTGCTACCGCGGCGCCGGCACCGGCGCGATTCTCGACAAGGGTCCGTTCGAGCGCCGCTTCCGCGACGCCATGAGCGCCAGCCAGCACCTGCAGGCGATGTGGCCCCATGCCGAGATGGTCGGCCGCCACCTGATCGGCACCGAGAACACCGTGGCGTTCGTCTGATCGCTCGGACGCCGTAGCGAGCAGGCATCGTTCGTTTCCTCCACGCGATCCGCGCGGTAGCATGGGGGATGGCGAACGAAAGCCTGCAACAGCGGGTCGCACGACTGCCTTGCTGGCGGAATGAGATCTCTCTGGCGCCGCTCAAGGGCGGTCTGACCAACATTTCCTTCGTGGCGGCCGACGGGACCGAAAAGTTCGTCGTTCGTTGCGGCGAGGATATCCCGGTCCATCATGTCTTCCGCGACCGTGAATGCGCTGCCTCGCGCGCGGCCCACGCCGCCGGCCTGTCGCCGGAAATCGTCCATGCCGAACCGGGTATCACCGTGCTGCGCTTCATCGAGGGCCGCACGTTCGAGGAGAAGGATCTTGGCGCCAACATCGCCAGGATCGTGCCGCTGCTGAAGACCTGCCATCGCGAGGTCGGCCGTCATCTCGCCGGACCGGCCAACGCCTTCTGGGTGTTCCACGTCATTCGCGACTATGTGCGCCTGGTCGGAGCCGATCCGACGTATCTGGCGCTGGCCGACCGCCTGGAGGCGGCGCAAGTGCCGATGCCGATGGTGTTCGGCCATCACGACCTGCTGCCGGGCAACCTGATGGATGACGGCAGTCGGCTGTGGCTGATCGACTGGGAGTACGGCGCCTTCGGCACGCCGCTGTTCGATCTCGCCAA
>CAYZQZ010000179.1:0-7702 GCA_964480235.1 uncultured Reyranella sp.
CGGCGAGAAGGTGCTCGAGATCGGCACCGGTTCGGGCGTGCAGTCGGCCTACATCGCCAACCTCACCGAGAACGCCTACACGATCGAGATCATCAAGCCGCTCGCCGATCGCACGCGTGCGCTCTACGACAAGCTGATCGAGAAGGGCTACACCGAATACAAGCACATCAAGAGCAAGGCCGCCGACGGCTACTACGGCTGGGAAGAGGCCGCGCCCTTCGACAAGATCATCGTGACCTGCGGCATTGACCACGTGCCGCCGCCGCTGCTGCAGCAGCTCAAGGCCGGCGGCCTGATGGTCATTCCAGTCGGCCCGCCGGGCGCGCAGCGCGTCCTCAAGGTCGCCAAGACGCAAGGTGCCGACGGATCGATCACGACCAGCCGCGAGGACATCTACGGCGGCAAGATCGTGCCCTTCGTGCCGTTCACCAAACTCGAGGGCGACAAGATCGTCGGCACGCACAACCGCTGAAGCGGGGCGCGGGGCATGGCGATGACGCACGCGGTCGATCTCGACAATCGGCCGCCTCTTTCCTTCTACCTGTCGGTCGGACTGGTTGCGGGCAGCATCATCGCCCTGCAGATCGGCATCATGCGCGTCTTCTCGGTGGGAAGCTGGGCGCATTTCGGTTCCCTGGTCGTCAGTCTCGCGATGTTCGGCTTCGGCCTTACATCGGCGGTGATGTGCGTCGGCAAGGGATGGTTCGAGCGCCATTGGGTGGGCGCGGTGAAAGGCGCCCTGCTGCTGTTCGGGCCATTGATGGTGGTGTGCAACCTCGCCGCCCAGCAGGTGCCGTTCAACGCCATCTTCCTGATCTCCGATCCGATGCAGAAGTGGCGGCTGCTCGCCAACTTCGTGCTGTATTTCCTGCCGTTTCTGGCCGGCGCGCTCTATCTCGGCGTCGTGTTCCTGAAGGCGCAGAAGAGTTTCAATCGAGTCTATTTCGCCGACCTCGTTGGATCGGGCCTGTGTGGACTGTCGGTGCTGCTGGCGATGTACGCCTTCAAGCCCGACGACATCGTGATGGCGCCACTGATCCTGTGGCTGGCCGGTGGGCTCCTGTGGTTTGTGGCGCTTTCCGACCGGCGCGGCATGCTGGCGATCGTCATTGTGGCCGTGGCAACGGCTGCGGTGCACTACGCCGCGCCTTCGGTACTCGGTATCCCGAAGCTCGCCGTGTCGGACTACAAAGGCGTCGCATACGCCCGTAAATTCCCGGACAACCAGCGCACCTACGAGCGGGCCTCGCCGTTCGGCTACATGGAGATCTATTCGAGCTCCTACCTCCATTTCGCGCCGGGCCTCAGCGACAACGCTGCCTTCAACCTCAAGAAGATGCCGAGCAACGCCTATCTCGGCCTCTACATCGACTCCGACGGCCCGTCGGGCGTGATCAAGAACCTGACGGCCGAGGAGACGGCGTACTTCCGCTTCCTGCCGATGTTCTATCCCTACGTGCTGAAGGAGAATCCGCAGACCTTCGTGGTGCAGTTCGGCGGCGGCATCTCGACGGCGGTGGCGCTGAAGTCGGGGTCCAGTCACGTCACGGTCGCCGAGGGAAATCCCGCGATCCTCACGGCGTTCCGCGAGGACAAGGGACTGCGCGACTTCACCGGCGACGTGCTCAACAACCCCAAGGTCTCGGTCATCGACTATGACGGCCGGCTCTATCTTGCCGGCACCAAGAACCGCTACGACGTGATCGACCTGTCGCTGGCGGATTCGGCCGGCCTGTCGAGTCCGGGCGGCTTCTCCATTGTCGAGAAGTATTCCTACACGCGTGAGGCGATGGCCGCCTACATGCGGGCGCTGAAGCCGGACGGCATCCTGTCGGTGACGTTGTGGAACAAGGAAGAGCCACCCAAGTCGGTGCTGAAGCTCTATGCCACCATGGCCGCGGCGGCGCGCGAGGTCGCCCGGGCATCCGGCAAGGGCGATGACATCGCCCGCAATTTCTACGTCACTTCGTACTATCTCTCGACCGCCACCGTTCTCTACAAGCGCGACGGCTTCAGTCCCGCAGAGATCGAGAAGCTGCAGGCCCATACCAAGGCGATGTCGTTCGATGAGATCTACGCCCCGGGCATGAAGGTCGACACCTCCGACCTTGCCCAGGTACTGCAGGACTATCGCGATCAGTTCTTCTATGCCGGCCCGCCAGCCGACCCGACGGCGCCGACCGAGGAGAAGGAGCCGAACGACAAGCCGCCGCCCGGTGCGCCCGGCTCGGAAGAGGCCAAGATCGGCGACGCGCCGGCCGCGCCCAAGGTGCCGGCGACCGTGCTCGGTCGGCTGGCCTGGCATTATCTCGTCAACGGCGGCTGGCAGAAGGTCGCCGACGAATACGTCTTCGAGACGCGCATCCTGACCAACCACCAACCGTACTTCGCCGCCTACATCAAGGTGAAGGATCTGCTGAAGTTCACCGACCGGCTGGAACTGGTGCAGGACGAATGGGGCTATCTGCTGCTGTGGGCCACGCTCGGCATCGCCGCGATCTTCGCCTTTACCCTGGTGCTGTTCCCGCTGGTCTTCGGTTGGCGCACGATCTTCAGCCGCTATCCGGGCAAGTTCGGCACCATGATCTATTTTCTCTGCCTCGGGCTCGGCTACATCATCGTCGAGGTGGGCATGATCTCCCACTTCGTACTGGCGCTCTCCAATCCAACCGTATCGGCCTCGGTGCTGATCACCGGCATGCTGGTCTTCTCCGGCATCGGCAGCTTCGTCTCCGAGCGCTATCTCGACCGCGCGCGCACCACGATGCCGAAGATCTTCCTCGCGATCTTCCTCATCCTCGCCTTCTACGCATTCGCGATCGACTATGCGCTGGATTGGATCGGCACGCTGCCGTACCTGCTCCGCATCGTGCTCTGCCTGCTGCTGCTGATGCCGCCGGCTTTCCTGATGGGCTTCCCGATGCCGACAGCGATGACCACGCTTGGCCGTCTCGGCAAGGACCACATGTTCCTGTGGGCATGGGGCATCAACGGCTGCTTCTCGGTGATCGGTGCCGCGCTTGTACCGATCGTGGCGACCAGCTTCGGTCTGCCTGCTGTCGTGCTCGTGGGTGCTTTGGCCTATCTCGTGGCGCTGCCTGCCTTCTTCTCCGTGCTGATGCCGCTGTCGAACGGGTCGCGTTCCGGGCGGCCAGCGGCCGCGTGATCCGCCGCGCGCTGCTGCTGGGGGCCCTGTTCATGCCGACGGCCGCGCGCGCCCAACCGAAGAGGCCACCCAAACAATCGACCAAGCCTGCCGCCAAACCGGCTGCACTGCCGCCCCTGCCGGTGTCTGGCGGCGTGGCGCCGCTCAAGGAGGCGAAGAGCCAACTCATTGCCTTCAACGCCTCGGCCTTTCCCTATCGCGGGCTGGTGCCGGAGACCAACAAGCCTTTCCTGGACGTGCGCGACGGCAAGCGGCGTGGTCACACGACCATGCGGGGCGACGTCTTCTGGGAGGAACCCACCTACAGCGACCGTCGTTCGTTGCTTTACCTGCCCGCGGGCTACAACGCGCGTCTGCCGGGAATGATCGTGCTGTTCCTGCACGGCCAGGGCGCCACCCTCGAGCGCGACGTCATGCAGCGCCAGGCGTTGCCACGCCAGATCTCCGAGTGTGGCAAGAACGTCGCTCTCGTGGTGCCGCAATTGGCCCTTGATGCCACCGACTCGAGCGCCGGCAACTTCTGGCGACCCGGCCACTTCGCGACCTACATTGACGAGGCTGCCGAGCGCCTCATGCGCCTGCATGGCGACCGGCGTTCCGGTCCTCACTTCAACGCCTCGCCGGTCGTAGTCGTGGCCTATAGCGGCGGCTACTGGTCTGCGGCCTATGCCTTGGAACGCGGCGGCGCCGCGCATCGCGTGAAGGGCGTGGTGCTGATGGACGCGCTCTACGGTGACGAGGAGAAGTTTGCCGGCTGGGCAGCGGCACGGCGCAATCTTGGGTTTCTCTTGAGCGCGTTCACCGACTCGACGCGTACCGAGAACGCCACCCTGCAGGGTCTGCTCGCCAAACGTCGCATCCCCTATGGCGGCTCGCTGCCGAAGAGCCTGACACCGGGGACCTTCGCCTTCGTGCCAACGGGCGGCCTGGAGCTGCATGGCGATTTCATGACAAGGGCCTGGGGCCCGGACCCGCTGAAGCAGTTGTTGGCGATGATCCCCGGCTACGAACCGGTCGCCCCGCCGCCGCCGGTTCGTGCTAATAAGAAGGCATGAGCGAAGCCGCCACGCACGATCCTCTCCGTCAGGAATTGTTGGAAATCTTCGTCGGCCGCGCCACGCGCCGCTATGGCCTGAGCGAGATCAACCAGCTTCAGCACGCGCTTCAGTCGGCCGACCATGCCGAGAAGGACGGCTGTACGTCCGCCACCGTGCTCGCCTGCTTGCTGCACGATGTCGGACACATGATTCACGATCTGGGCGAGGACCCGGCATCGCGCGGCGTCGACGATGTGCACGAGGAGCTGGGCGCCAGGTGGCTGGCCGAACGTTTCGGTCCGGACGTCAGCGAGCCGGTTCGGCTGCACGTCGCTGCCAAGCGCTATCTCTGCTCCACCGAATCCGACTACTTCGGCAAGCTTGCGCCAGACTCGGTGCGCAGCCTGGAGCTGCAGGGTGGCCTAATGTCCGCCGGCGAGGTCGAGGAATTCCGCCGCAATCCGCACTGGCAGGAAGCCGTTCGGCTGCGCCGATACGACGAGATGGCCAAGGATCCGCGTGCCGCCACGCCGGATTTCGATCACTTCCTGCGCCACGTCGCCGACTGCCGCAAATGATCGGCCGCCGGGACGTCGAAGCGGCGTGGGGCCGCATCAGGAATCATGTCCGCCGGACGCCGGTGATCGAGTTGCCGGCTGGTACGTTCGGGGGCGAATTCGGCGGCGCCGTGCCGCTGGCGATGAAGCTGGAGCAGCTGCAGGTCAGCGGCACCTTCAAGGGCCGAGGTGCATTCCACAAACTGCTTGCGAGCGACGTTCCGAAGGCCGGCGTGATCGCCGCTTCCGGCGGCAATCACGGCGCCGCCGTCGCCTACGCCGCCCAGGCGCTGGGCCATAAGGCCGAGATCTTCGTGCCGCTCATTTCGGCGCCCACCAAGGTCGCGCGTCTCAAGAGCTATGGCGCGATCGTGCATCAGGTCGGCGAGGTCTATGCCGAGGCGCGCGCGGCATCCGAGAAGCGCGCCGCCGAAACCGGCGCGCTCATGGCGCACGCCTATGAGGACCCGGTGGTATTTGCCGGCGCCGGAAGCGTCGCCCTGGAGTTTGCCGAGCAGGCGAGGTTCGACACGTTGCTGGTGGCAGTCGGCGGCGGCGGCCTGATTGCGGGCTGCTGCGCTGCAATCGGCCCGGCCACGAAGATCGTGGCCGTCGAAACCCACGGTACGCCGACGCTCTACGAGGCGCGCCGCGCCGGCAAGCCGGTCGACGTGAAGATATCCGGCATCGCCGCCGACGCACTGGGCGCCAGCCGGATCGGCATACCCAATTTCGAGATCGCGCAGAAACTCGTGAAGGACGCAGTGCTGGTCGACGACGAGGCGGTGAAGGCTGCCCAGCGGGCCCTGTGGGATCGGTTACGCATCGTCGCTGAACCGTCGGGTGCTACGTCGCTGGCCGCCCTCATGGCCGGCGCCTACAAACCGGCGCCGGGCGAAAAAATCGGGCTCCTGATCTGTGGTGCCAACACCGAACCGGGATCCGTCGTCTAGCGTCGGCTAGGGTCGCTTGACCTCGGTAACGACCGCACGGTTGGCGGTGCCGCTGCTGTTCGAGGCGTCGAAGCGGATCATGTATTTGTCGGTGGGCGAGATCCACCAACGCGACACGGAACGGAAACTGTCCGGCCCCTGCTCGTTCATTTCGACCAGATAGCTGTCGGTCAGCGCGTTGCCCGGACCCATGCGCTTCTCGAAGTTCACCACGTTCAGGATGTAGTGCCACTTCTTGCCGGCGACGGAGTAGTCCGCCTCGACCTTCTTGCCGATCGACAGCGGCCACAGCCGCTCGGGCTTCAGCGCGTTGATGAAGGCAGACATATCGTTGCCGCTGGCCGACGGGTTCGCGAACAGCAGGGCGCGGATCTTGAAGGGCTTGCCGCCGACCGTGTCCATCGCGCAGTCCATGCCGTCCTGGCCGCGGGCCACGACCTGCGTGCCGCTGTCGAAGGTAATGGTCGTGCCGGGGGCCGGGCAGCCAAATTCCATGGTCTGGGCGGAAGCGGCGACAGGAAGGGCGGCCAGCAGGAGTGCAGTCGGAACGGCGGTCGGTTTCATGCCCCGATTGTACCTAGACAAAATGACAGGCCGCCAGCGCACCCGAGGCGGTTTTTCGGAGCGCCGGCTTCTCGGACCGGCAGCGCGTTTCGGCAAGGGGGCAGCGTGAGTGAAACGGGCAGCCGGCCGGCGGATCGATCGGGCTCGGCAGTTCCCCCTGCAGGACCGTACGCCTGCGCGTCCGTGCCAGCTTCGGATTCGCCACCGGGGCGGCCTCGATCAGCGCCTTGGTGTAGGGGTGCTGCGGCGTGCGCCAGATCTGATCGCGGCCACCGACTTCGACCAGCGTGCCGAGATACATCACCGCCACACGGTCGGCGATGTGCTCGACCACCGAGAGATCGTGACTGATGAACAGGTAGGATACGCCGAACTTCGACTTCAGGTCCTCCAGCAGGTTGATCACCTGCGCCCGCACCGAGACGTCGAGCGCCGATACCGGTTCGTCGCAGATGATCAGCTTGGGGCTGAGTGCCAGCGCGCGGGCAATGCCGATGCGCTGGCGCTGGCCGCCGGAGAATTCGTGCGGGAAGCGCTGACGGGCATCGGACGGCAGGCCGACCCAGCCGAGCAGGGTCTCGACCCGTTCGGCGATGGCGTCGGCCGTCCAGCCCGCCACCACCATCGGCTGGGCGATGCTGCGGCCGACCGTGGAGCGCGGATTGAGCGAGCCGTAGGGGTCCTGGAAGATCATCTGCACCTTGCGGCGCATGGCGTTGAGGGCCGTCTTCTCGAGCGGAGCGATGTCCGTGCCCTCGACCCGGATCTCGCCGCCCGCCACCGGGACCAGCCGCATGATCGCCTTCCCGAGCGTGCTCTTGCCGCAGCCCGATTCGCCCACCAGGCCCAGCGTCTCGCCGACCGCGAGGTCGAGGCTGACGCCGCTCACTGCCTGTACGACGCCGGCGGCGGTGTTGAAGCGCACCTGCACGTCGCGCAGGGAGAGCAGGGGGGCACTTTCGCTCATGTGGCGTTCTGTTCGGCGGCGAAGCAGGCCGCCCACCGGCCCGGCTGTAATTCCTTCAGCTCCGGCAGTTCCTGACGGCAGCGCTCCATCGCGCGCGGACAACGCGGCGCGAAGGCGCAGCCCCTGGGCAGCGCATTGAGCGGCGGCACCATGCCGGGAATGTCGGCGAGCCGCGCCGCACGTTCCGCGCCCGGGATCGGCGTGGCCCCGATCAGGCCCGCCGTATAGGGATGCAGCGGCTGCTCGAACAGCGCGTCGACCGACGCCTCCTCGACCTTGCGGCCGGCATACATCACCACCACCCGGTCGGCCGTCTCGGCGACCACGCCGAGATCGTGGGTGATGAAGATCATCGCCATGCCGGCCTCGGCCTGCAGCTTCTTGAGGAGCGAGAGCACCTGAGCTTGAACCGTGACGTCGAGCGCGGTGGTCGGTTCGTCGGCGATCAGCACGGCGGG
>CAYZQZ010000180.1:0-7686 GCA_964480235.1 uncultured Reyranella sp.
AGGTGGTCGATGCCAAGGCGGCCGACGCGGCGCTCACCCGGCTCGAAGTGGATGCGCGCGGCCTCGACGCCATGGATCGCAGCTATCTCGCCTGCATCGCGGTGAATTACGGCGGCGGGCCGGTCGGCGTCGAGACACTCGCGGCGGCGCTCAGCGAGCAGCGCGACGTGATCGAGGACGTGATCGAACCCTATCTGATGCAGCTCGGCCTGCTGATGCGCACGCCGCGCGGCCGGCTCCTGTCGGAGACGGGTTACCGTCATCTCGGCCTGCAGATTCCGAACGGCCAGAAGCAGCAACTCGACCTGCTGGCGTCGAGCGGCCAGGCGGAGGAGACGTGAACGGCGCGCCGACTTCAGGGGGCATAGCGGACGGCGTCCATGTCCTGCCGCTCAGGGTCTACTACGAGGACACCGATGCCGCAGGCATCGTCTACTACGCCAACTGGCTGAGGTTCCTGGAGCGTGGCCGCACCGAACTCCTGCGGGTGCTGGGCCAGGAACACAGCGCCTTGAAAGCCGAGCGCGGTCTCAACTGGGTCGTGCGCCGCTGCGCCATCGACTATCTGAAGCCGGCACGGCTCGACGAAACGATCGAAGTCCGCACCAGCTGCGGCGAGTTGCGCGGCGCCTCGCTCGACATGCTTCAGGAGGCGACTCGCGGGGAGGACGTCTTGGTGCGCGCTGAACTGATGGTGGCTTGCATGGGGGAGGGTGGCCGTCCGGTCCGCCTGCCGCCGCAGGTCCGGGAAGCCCTGGGGAAAGTAGTCCGCCCGCCAACGCCCCGCTCACGCCATATTCAGGTATAAACCTTTGAACTAACGGAGATTCCAAATGGAAGCGTATGCGCAAGTCGCCGGTACCCCTCTCGGCGGCAGCACGCCACCGATAGACCTGTCGGTCTACGGCCTGTTCCTGCAGGCCGACTGGGTGGTTAAGGCGGTCATGATTGCCCTGTTGCTGGCCTCGTTCTGGTCGTGGGCGATCATCTTCGAAAAGATGCTGCGGCTGCGTTCGCTCAAGCGCTCGGCCCAGAGCTTCGAGGACACGTTCTGGTCGGGCGTCTCGCTGGAAGACCTGTACGACCGGGTCGGCGCCAAGCCGGACGATCCGATGTCGAGCGTGTTCTCCGCCGCGATGCGCGAATGGCGCCGTTCGATCTCCAAGGGGCTGGCGACCAGTGCGACGGCGCGCGCCGCGCTCCGCCAGCGTATCGAGCAGGTGATGAGCGTGACCATCCAGCGTGAGATGGAGGCGATCGAGAAACGGCTGGGCTTCCTGGCCACGGTCGGTGCCAACGCGACCTTTGTCGGCCTGTTCGGCACGGTGTGGGGCATCATGAATTCGTTCGGCCACATCGCGCAGAGCAAGAACACGTCGCTGGCGGTCGTGGCGCCCGGCATCTCGGAGGCGCTGTTCGCTACCGCGATCGGCCTGGTCGCGGCGATCCCGGCGGCCGGCGCCTACAACATCCTGTCCGGTCAGGTGCAGCGCTACGCCGCGCAGCTCGAGGCCTTCGCCGGTGAGTTCATCACCATCCTGTCGCGTCAGCTCGAGGAGCAGGTCTGATGGCCGGCATCATCCCGGCACCCGGCAGTACGGGTGGAGGCGGCACCAGCCGCTTCCGGCGGCGGCGCCACGTGCCGATCGCCGACATCAACGTCACGCCGCTGGTCGACGTGATGCTTGTGTTGCTGGTGATCTTCATGATCACCGCGCCGCTGTTGCAGGTCGGCGTGCCGGTCGACCTGCCCAAGACCAGCGCGCAGCAGGTCGGCGGCAAGGACGAACCGCTGGTCGTCTCGGTCAATTCCAAGGACGAGGTGTTCCTCGGCGAGACCAAGTATGACCTGCCGGAACTCACGGCCAAGCTGAAGGCGGTCTACGCCGAGAAGCCCGACCAGCGCGTCTTCATCCGCGGCGACAAGGCGATCAACTACGGCCGGATGATGGAAGTGATGGGCGTGGTGATCGACTCCGGTTTCCGTCAGCTCGGCCTGCTGGGCGAACAGGCAGGCGGCGGTCCCCCGGCGCCTGCGACCGGCGGCCGCCCGGCCCCTGCACCGGCGCCCGCGCCGACACCGCGACGCTGACCCGGAGGTGAAACTCGCCGATGGTGAGTCGTGGCAACAGCATCGAAATGCGCACGCCGTCATTCATGTCGGCGAGTCTGCATGTCTTTGCCCTCGCGGCGGCCGTGGCGAATTTCAGCTTCCTCAACAAGCCGAAGGTCGACCCCGAGCCGGTGATGGTCGACTTCGTGGCGATCGACAAGAAGGCGGCGGCGCCGACGGTGGGCAATCCGCCGCCGCAGCCCAAGGACGCGCCGATCGACCAGGAGACGACCAAGGCGCCGCCGCCCAAGACAGCCGAGCCGCCGCCTGCGCCGGAAATGCCCAAGCCCGACGTCGCACAGACCAAGCCTGTGCCGCCAACGCCGGTCGAGCAGCCCAAGCCCGAGCCCGCCAAGCCGGTCGAAGACAAGATCGCGATGAAGCCCAAGGAGCCGGAGCCGCCCAAGGTCGAGAAGCCGCCGGAGCCGCCCAAGCAACCTCCCGCGCCGGAGGCCAAGAAGCCGGACCCGCCGAAGCCCGCGCCGCCAAAGCCTGCGCCCAAGCCCACGGTCGAGTCGGCGATCGACGATATCCTGAAGAACATCAACTCGAAGACCAAGGAGAAGGCTCCCGACACCCAACCCAAGCCGGTGGAACGCATCACGCGCCAGGCGCCAGCCGCGCCCAATCTCGCCTCGGTCGTGACCGCGAGCGAGATCGAGGCGGTGCGCGCCATGGTCGGCAAGTGCTGGCTGCAGACCGCGGGGCTCAAGAACCTCGAGGACGTAACGGTGTCGATCGTGGTCGAGATGAATTCTAACGGCACGCCGACCAAGGCCGACCTGGTCGACCGCGGTCGCTACAACAACGACCCGGTGTTCCGCTCGGTCGCTGACGCCGGCATGCGCGCCGTGCTCAATCCGCGCTGCCAGCCCTGGCCCTTGCCGATGGACAAGGCCAGCAGTTGGCGCACCATTACCTTCAACTTCAGCCCCCGCGATTTTCAGTGAGGTTCAGCATGAGGCTGTCACGCCGCTCCTTCGCCACGTCCACCGCGCTCGCCGTCGTCGGCGCCGCAACATCTGCCCGCGCCCAGCTGGTCATCGACATGACGCGGGCGACCTTCGAACCCAAGCCGATCGCCGTCGTGGACTTCGCCGGCGGCGGCCAGATCGGCGGTGACATCGCGGGCGTGGTTCGCAACGACCTGCAGAACTCGGGCCTGTTCCGCTCGATCGCGCCCGGGGCCTTCATCCAGAAGGATATCAATCCCAACGGCGCGCCGCGCTTCCCCGACTGGCGCAGCATCGGCGCCGAGGGCCTCGTGGTCGGCCAGATCACGCAGGTTGGCGGCAACATCAAGGTCGACTTCCGGCTGTGGGACGTCGTGGTCGGCAGCCAGCTGACCGGCTTTTCCTACACCAGCCAGCCCAACAACTGGCGCCGCCTCGCTCACATCATCGCCGACGCGATCTACAAGCGGGTGACCGGCGAGGAGGGATACTTCGACACGCGGGTGGCCTACGTCTCGGAGACCGGTCCGGCCAACAACCGCACCAAGCGCATCGCCATCATGGACCAGGACGGCGCCAACAACCGCTACATCACCGACGGCGCCACGCTCGCGATCACGCCGCGCTTCTCGCCGACGCTGCAGGAACTGGTCTACATGGCGTACAACGCCGATCGCACGCCGCCCAAGGTCTACCTGCAGAACGTCGACAGCGGCCGCCGCGAACTGCTCGGCAATTTCCCGGGCATGAGTTCGGCGCCGCGCTTCTCGCCGGACGGCACCAAGGTGGCGATGGGGTTGTCACAGGATGGTCGCACCAACATCTACGAGATGGACATCCGTGGCCGCGGCCTGCGCCGGTTGACCAACTCGCCGGCGATCGATACCTCGCCGTCCTATTCCAATGACGGCACGCAGATCGTCTTCAATTCCGACCGTGGCGGCAGCCAGCAGCTCTACGTGATGAGCGCCTCGGGCGGCGGCGAGAAGCGCATCAGCTTCGGCGAGGGCCGTTACGCCACGCCGGTATGGTCGCCGCGCGGCGATTATATTGCGTTCACCAAGATCATGCCGGGTGGCTTCGGCATCGGCATCATGCGGCCCGACGGCTCGGGCGAGCGCACCCTGGCCAACGGCTTCCTGGTCGAGGGTCCGACCTGGGCGCCCAACGGTCGCGTGCTGATGTTCTTCCGCCAGCAGCCGAGTTCGGCCGGCCGGCAGGGCGCGGTCTCGCTGTCCGCGATCGACATCACCGGGCGTTTCGAAAGGCCAGTGCCCACGCCGACCGATGCCTCTGATCCGGCCTGGTCACCCTTGATTCCGCAGTAGCGAACGATATGATCCGCCGACGACCCGAGCAGAGCAATGCTCGGGTCGAACTACATCGGCTGTTGCGAGTTTCAGAGCGCGCTGGACGCGCAAACGACGGAGGTAAAATGCGCATTTTGAAAGCTTTTGTGGCACTCGCCGCACTGACGCTGATGGCTGCCTGCAGTAGCGAGAAGCCGCCCGAGGCTGCCAGCGCGACGGTAACGCCCGGCTCGATCGCGGACTTCCGTCAGAACGTCGGCGACCGCGTCTATTTCGACACCGACATGTCGAGCATCCGTGAAGACGGCCGCGCCACGCTCGCCAAGCAGGCGGAGTGGCTGAAGAAGTACACCAACTACCCGATCCTTATCGAAGGCAAGTGCGACGAGCGCGGCACGCGCGAGTACAACCTCGCCCTCGGCGAGCGCCGCGCCAACGCCGTGCGCCAGTACTTGATCGCGCAGGGCCTGCCGGCGGACCGCATCAAGACGATCTCCTACGGCAAGGAGCGCCCGGAAGTCGTCGGTTCGGACGAGGGCGCGTGGGCCCGCAACCGCGTCGGCATCACTTCGCTCCAGTAATCCGGGGTATCCGTGGTGAAGATCGACGCCGGTCGCCTCGCGCGGCCGGCGTTTTTCATTGCGGTGAGAGCTTGCGACTTGGCGGTAGGGCACAGCTGCCCGAATATGGCCGCCTTGAGGAGACACGATCGGTTGCCATGAAGACGCTCATTTTCCGTTTTTTCGCGCTGGCGGCGTTGGCTTTGCCGATTGCGGCGCCCACGTCCGTCCACGCCCAGCGGGTCGACCCGGTTTATATCGAGGACCGGCTCAACCAGATGCAGCAGGCGATCACCCTGCTGACCGGCCAACTCGAGCAGCTGCAGTACAAGAACCAGCAGCTCCAGCAGCAGCTTGAAAAGCTCCAGGCCGACTATGACTATCGCCTCGAGACTCTGGAGAAGGGCAAGCCGGGCGCCGGCGGGCCACGCCCGGCGCCGCCGCCGCAAGCCGCCCATGCTCCGCCTGCCGGCGGCGGCACGCTTGCACCGCCCGCGGCCGGCAACACTGCCGGCAACGACCAGCTCTATCACGATGGCTACAAGATGATGCTCGAAGGCGACTACGCCGGTGCCGAGCGGGCCTTCAAGACATTCCTGCAGCAAAATCCTAGGCACGTACTCGCGGGCAATGCGCAGTACTGGCTGGGCGAGAGCTACTACGCGCGACGCGACTACCAGAACGCCGCGGTGGCGTTCGCCGAGGGCTACAAGGTCTATAAGAACAATCAGAAGGGACCGGACAGTCTCCTGAAGCTCGGCGTCACTCTGTCGATCCTCGGCAAGAAGCAGGAAGCCTGTGCCATGTTTGCCCGCTTCAATCAGGATTATCCCAACGCGAACGTGATGCAGAAGAAGCGAGTCGACCAGGAGCGCCAGAAGGCCGGATGCGGCTGAGTGCTGACCGCACCGAGCTGACCGCCGAGGTCTTCGCGGCGCTCATGGCGCCGTTTTGCCCGTTCGAGTCCCGACCTGTCGTGGCTGTCGCCGTTTCCGGCGGTCGCGATTCGCTCGCGTTGGCGCTACTGGCCCACGACTGGGTGCGTTCGCGGGGCGGCCGGATCGTTGGATTGATCGTCGATCACGGGCTGCGGGCGGAGGCTGCCGACGAGGCGCGGAAGGCGCGCGATACGCTGCGGCGCCATGAGATCGACAGCGAGATCCTGCGCTGGACCGGCACGAAGCCGGCGAGCGGACTGCAGGAGGCGGCCCGCGAAGCACGCTACCGGCTGTTGTTCGACGCCTGCCGTGCGCGCGGCATTCTGCATCTGCTGGTCGCACACCATGCCGACGATCAGAGCGAAACCGTGGCGATGCGGGCCGGGCGCGGCAGTGGGCCGGACGGGCTGGCCGGCATGGCGGCGATGATCGAGCATCGCCATGTGCGTCTCCTCCGTCCGCTGCTCGGCATGCCGCGGGTGGAGATCACCGCGTTCATGCGTGCGCGCGACATTGCCTGGTCGGAAGATCCCTCGAACACCGACCCGCGCTTCGAGCGCGCGCGGGTTCGGGCCGAGGGCAGAGGAGCCGCGGTACCCGATCCTGGCGGCGCCCGCCGGACCGAGCGTGAACAGGAAGCCGCGCGCGCCGCCGTCGCGGTGCTCGAATGGGAGGGCGACGGCCGGCTCGCCATCGAGCAGCAGGAATTCGCGGCGATCAATTCCGACTTGGGCGCTCGGCTGCTCAGCCGCGTGATACAGGCCGTCGGCGGGCGCGACCATCCGCCCCGGCGCGACCGTCTGAGCCGGGCCGCAGCCCGGTTGTTGCAGCATGACGCGCGCGGCAAGTCGGGCAAAGGCCGGGATTTCACGCTGTCTGAATGCCGCCTGATGCTGCGGCAAGGCCCGGCGGGACGGCGGCTGAGGTGGATTGTCCGGGCCGAAAATGGCACAAATCACGCCAAGGAAAGGCGACAGCCCCTCATTCCGGCTGGTTTTTTCGCTTGCGGCGCGGCCGGCGCGCCCCATCTAGTTTATCAACCCTTACCCGGATCGAGTTGCCGTGAACCCGTTCAATCGTAATGCTGCCCTCTGGATCGTCATCGTCCTGCTGCTGGCACTGCTCTACAGCGTGTTCCAGGGCGGCACGACCCGCACCGCCGGCAATACGATTTCTTATTCGGACTTCGTGAAGTCCGTCGAACTTCGCCAGATTCAGGACGTCCGGATCTCCGGTAACACCATTACCGGCACCTTCCGAGAGCCGCGCAACGGCGTGCAGAAGTTCGCGACCTATGTTCCGAGCACTCCGCCCGACGAACAGTTGATGCCGCTGCTGATCAAGAACGTCGACCGCGTCGATGCGGGACCGGCCGAAGAGGGCGTCAACCTGGGCTCGATCTTCGTGAGTTGGCTGCCGGTCCTCGTGCTGGTCGGTGTCTACATCTTCTTCCTGCGCCAGATGCAGAGCGGCACCGGCCGCGCCATGGGCTTCGGCAAGTCGCGCGCCCGCCTGCTGACGGAAAAGCACGGCCGCGTGACCTTCGAGGACGTGGCCGGCATCGACGAGGCCAAGGGCGAACTCGAGGAGATCGTCGACTTCCTGAAGGATCCGCAGAAATTCCAGCGGCTGGGCGGCAAGATTCCCAAAGGCTGTCTGCTGGTCGGCCCGCCGGGCACCGGTAAGACACTTCTGGCGCGGGCGATCGCTGGCGAGGCGAACGTGCCGTTCTTCACCATCTCGGGCTCCGACTTCGTCGAAATGTTCGTGGGCGTCGGTGCAAGCCGCGTGCGCGACATGTTCGAGCAGGCC
>CAYZQZ010000181.1:0-7642 GCA_964480235.1 uncultured Reyranella sp.
CCCTGCTGCAGGGCTATGACAAGGTGCGTCCGCTCGGCGACGCCGAACGGCAGGCGCTGCCGATGCTGGCGCGGGGCTCGGCGTTGCGCTTCATGCTGACCAGGCTCTACGACTGGGTGCACACGCCGGCCGGCGCACTGGTCAAGCGCAAGGACCCCAACGAGTACCTCGCCAAGCTGCGCTTTCATCGCAGCGTGAAGTCGCTGTCGGACTACGGCCTGTGAGCGACAGACCGGAGGTCGAGCTGTTCACCGACGGGGCATGCAGCGGAAATCCGGGACCGGGCGGCTGGGCCGCGATCCTGAGAATGGGCGACAAGGAACGCGAGTTGTCGGGTGGCGATCCCGCCACGACCAACAACAAGATGGAGCTGATGGGGACGATCGCGGGGCTCGAGGCGTTGAAGCGGCCGTGTGTTGTAAAGCTCTACACCGACAGCAAGTACGTGCTCGACGGCGCCACGAGATGGATCCATGGCTGGAAGAAGAACGGCTGGCGCACCGCCGACAAGAAGCCGGTGAAGAACGTCGAGCTGTGGCAGCGTCTCGAGGCGGCGGCCAAGCAGCATCAGGTGCACTGGGCCTGGGTGAAAGGCCATAGCGGCCACGTCGAGAACGATCGCGCCGATGCGCTGGCGCGCGCGGAGATCGCGAAGCTGCGCGCCTAGGTCCGCGATCAGGTTCGCTTTGCCGGAGCCGCCTGCGGCACCGGCTTCTTCTCGACCGGCTTCTCGTAGACCAGATCGAGCATCTCCTGCGCGCCGTCGCACGGATTGTCGCCCTCGACCAGGCGCCAGACCTGCGACTTCCCCGAACGCTTGAAGTGCAGGGTGCCGGCGACCTTGCACGGCGTGCCCTTCTGCACCTTGGCGACACGGAAGGCGACTTCGCCGCGGATCACGACGTTGTTGGTGGCGATGCGCTCGACCACACCGTCGATCGATGCCCAGTCGCCCTCGGTGCCAGGCGCTGCGCTTTCGATTCGGCCCGATACCGTCCACAGCGCGCCCTGCTTGGTCACCGTCACGGTACCCGGCTTGGCACCCTTGATCTTGGCATAGCGTCCCCAGGTGATCTTCGCCGCGCCGGCGAAGAGTTGCGCTTCGGCGTCGGAGTCGATCGCAGTGCGCGTGATCTTCTGCTCATGTGCGAGCAGCGGGGACGTCAGACCCTGGATCGGCGCGCCCTGCTCGACCTTGGGAGCCTGCTCGGGCGGTGGCGCCGGATAGAATTGCGATTGCGGATCCTGCCCTGTCGTCTGGGCGACGGCGGCGGACGCGAAAAGGAGAGCGACGATCGAGGCGGCGAGGGGCTTCATTTTTTCATCTATATAAGGACCAGCAAGACTAGCGCGTTCCGCCTCCTTTGGCAGCAGGGGCCGGCGTCGCAGCGGAGGGTTGTTCACCGCGCAGTCCGGCCTGGGCCCGCCGGGCCGCGTCCGAATCGGGCGGAACCAGCACGAGCACCCTGTTGAAGTCCGTCTCTGCCCCTTTTTTGTCACCGAGCGCAAGGTAACTGAACCCCCGTTCCAGCAGGGCCTCGGAATGCTCCGGCGCAATGCGCAGGGCGAACTGGGCGTCGGTGAGTGCCCGCGAGGCGTCGCCGGAATTGCGCCACGAGGCGGCGCGCAGGACGATGATTTCGACATCGCGCGGCCGCAGCGCCAGGGCCCGGTCGAAGTCGGAAATCGCCCGGGGCCAGGCCTTCATGGCGGCATAGCTCAGTCCCCGGTCGACCCACAGGTCGGGATCGTTGGACTTCAGCGACAGCGCCTTGCTCTGGGCGGCGGCGGCATTCTCCGCCTGCCCCGCTTCCATCCAGGCCTGCCCCGCCTGGGCATAGAGTTCGGCACGCAGGCCGGGCCGTTCCTGCCCCATGTCGCGGGCAATCGCCTCAAGCTGGGTCGCGGCCGGGACGTGGCGCCCCGCTTCGAACATGGCGATGGCGACGCAGTGGCGGGCCCCCAGGCCGCCGCCCGCGGCCATCCATTTCTCTGCCGCCGGCAGCGCCTTCAGCGGTTCGCGGCGCGCCAGCGTCATGCACTCGGTGTAGCGGCGCAGGTTGTCGGGCGAAGTGTTCTCGAGCGGCGGCAGGTTTTGCGCGCCGGCCGCCGTGGTCAATGTGCCGGCCAACAACAGCGGTGCGAGCGCGCGATGAAGGATATGCGGGTTAATGGACCAGCTCCTCGACAGTGGCGATGAGGCGGGCGATGTCGGCCGGCGTGCTGAGGCGATGGTCGCCGCCCTTCACGAGCGTCGTGATCACTTCAGGCGCTTCGACATGACGGGCGATCTGCAGCGAATATTCCCACGGCACGTCGGGATCGTCCTGGCCGTGTAGCAGCCGCACGGGACAGGGCAGCGCCAGCTTCTTGTCGAGCAGCAGGTGATTGCGGCCCTCCTCGATCAGCTTCCAGGTAAAGACCGAGGGCTCCGGAGAATATTGCGACGGCCGCTCCAGCCGCCCATCCCGCTCCAGCCGCGCACGATCTTCCGGCGACAGGCCCTTCAGCAGCATGCGTTCGGTGAAGTCGGGCGCGGCCGCGATCAGCACCAGCCCCGCCAGGCGCTGTGGCCGCAGACGCGCAACCAGCAGAGACAGCCAGCCGCCCATGCTCGAACCGACCAGCACCAGCTTGCCGCTGGTCAGCGAATCGATGGCGGCGAGCGAATCGTCGAGCCAGCGGCCGATCGTGCCATCCTCGAAACGGCCGCTCGACTGGCCGTGACCGAGATAGTCGAAGCGCAGATAGGCCCGACCGGTGCGATGCGCCCACGCTTCGAGCGCCACCGCCTTGGTGCCGGTCATATCGGAACGGAAACCGCCGAGAAATACGACCGTCGGCGCGCTGCCCTCGCTTCGCACATAGGCGACGAAGTTTCCGTCGGGCCGCGTCAGCCGCTGCACCGCTTCGCTCTGCCTCGTGGCGCCGTTGGTCATGCCGTGTTACCTGCCTTCACGCTTCGGCGGTTTTAGCAAAAACAGGCCCCGTGTCCGCGTCCAATCTGTCCGCGCCCAATCTCCTGCAAATCGTGCCTTCGCTGTCCGGCGGCGGCCTGGCCCGCGCCACGCTCGACGCGGCGCAGGCGGTGATCGCCCAGGGTGGCAGTGCCGTTGTCGCCTCGCCCGGGGGCGCCATGGTGGCCGATCTTCTGCGATTGCGTGGTACGCACCTTGAACTGCCGCCGTTCGGCAATCCGCTGTGGGCGCGGCTCATCCTGCCCGGACGGCTGGCCTCGAGCCTGCGCACCTCGGATATCGACGTCGTGATGTCGCGCTCGCCGGCCACGGCATGGCTCGCCAAGGCAGTGGCGCGCCGGCTCGACGCCAAGTGGATCGCCACGCTTCATCGTCCGCCACACGCCACCGGCCTGATCGACACGATGGTCGAACGCCGGCTCGCGCGGGCCCATGGCTTGATCGCGGTGTCCGAGCACGTCGCCCAGCGCGCCCGCGAGCGCCTGCCGCCGGCGGCGGCCGATCGCATGGAGATCATTCCGCCGGGCGTCAATTTCGATCGCTTCGATCCGGCCCTGGTGCGCGCCGACCGCGTGATCCGGCTCGCCGGTGACTTGCGCCTGCCCGACGGGCGACAGGTGATCCTCTGTCCGGCCCGCCTCGACGAGGATCGCGGCCAGAAGACCCTGATCGACGCCGTGCGCCTGCTCGGCCGCGACGATGTCTTCTGCCTGCTGCTCGGCTCGACCGGCGCGTCGACGCCGTTCGAGAAGGAACTCGAGCGTCACATCGAGCGCGCGACCTTGCTGGGCAAGGTACAGATCGGCCCCTATGTCGACGACATGCCGGCCGCCTACATGCTGGCCGACGTCGTGGTGACATTGGGCGGCCCGAGCCAGGGCTTCAGCCGCGCCCTGATCGAGGCGCAGGCGATGGGCCGGCCGGTCGTCACCGAGGATGGCGGTGGCGCGGCCGAAGCCGTGCTGCCCGGCACGACGGGCTGGCTCGCCAAGCCGGACGATCCGCAATCGCTCGCCGACTCGCTCGCCGCGGCGCTGGCGCTGTCGGTCGCACAGCGGGCCGAGCTGGCGCGCGCGGCGCAAGAACAGGTGCGCCGGCGCTACGATCTGGCACACTCCAATCAGCGCCTGCTCGCATTGCTTCACCGCGTGAGCGGCTGAGGTCGTCCGGATGATCGTCTCCCTGCCCAAGCGTCCCGTCTCCCTGCTGCTGGCGCTCGCGGCCCTCGCCGTCGTGCCTGCGTCTGCACAAGTCACCGGTCCGCCGGTGGGCGGGCCGTCCGGGCAATTCCTCGGACCGCCGGCCTCCACGGCACAGGGCTTCATGGGCCTGTGGGACTTCACCTGGGAAGGCCCCACCGGCTCCGGCTGCCCCTGCAGCGGCACGCTCGCAATTGGCACCGACAGTCAGGGTCAGTTGATCGGCCGCTGGGACCTCAAGGGCGCGCCGGCGCGCCTGACCGGCTCGGTCGGCTACGACCAGAACGTCTGGACCGGACGCTTCCAGCAGTCCGACGACGTCGATTTTCCCCTGAAGGGCCACTTCCGGCTGGAGTCACGCGGCGACGGGCTGCTGACCGGCTCGTACCAGCCCGACGGAACCGCCGTTCCCTTCACCTGGCGCGGCCGGCAATAGCGCTGCATTCGGGCCGAATCGGTATCGGACGGCCTGGCCCGTTTGCTTGACTCGGGCACCCCTCGCAATTATCTCCGAGGCGCATGGACCGGTTGTTTTTCCCCGCTCCGACGTTTCTGACCACCGACCGAACTTGATTCGGCCGGGCGCGCGCACTCGTGCCGCTTCCCGGCCTCGCACGGCCGACACCATGTGTCGGGTGCTGACGCTTGTTCGGACTCTATTCTTTCTAGGTGGTCATCATGGTTAACATTTCTTTGCCGGACGGTTCCGTCCGATCCTTCGACAAGCCGGTGAGCGGCGCGGAGATCGCGGCCGCAATCGGTCCCGGCCTCGCCAAGGCGGCGCTGGCGCTGAAGGTCGACGGCAAGATGGTCGATCTCAGCCACGTCGTTTCCCGGGACGCGAAGATCGGCATCGTGACGGCCCGCGACCCCGACGCGCTCGAACTGCTGCGCCACGACGCGGCGCATGTGCTGGCCCAGGCCGTGCAGGAACTCTATCCCGGCACGCAGATCACGTTCGGCCCCTCGACGGAGGACGGCTTCTACTACGACTTCGTGCGCGATCAGCCGTTTTCGCCGGAGGATTTCGCCAGGATCGAACAGCGCATGGCCGAGATCGTCGATCGCGACCTGCCGATCGTGCGCGAGGTGTGGGACCGCGCCAAGATCAAGCAGTACTTCGTCGAACACGGCGAGAAGTTCAAAGCCGAATGGGCCGACGAGCTGCCGAAGGACGAGGAAATCTCGGTCTACAAGCAGGGCGACTGGCTCGATATGTGCCTCGGCCCGCATTTGCCCTCGACGGGCAAGCTCGGCAAGGCGTTCAAGCTGACGAAGGTCTCCGGCGCCTACTGGCGCGGCGATGCCAAGAACGCCCAGCTGCAGCGCGTCTACGGCACGGTCTTCTTCTCCGACAAGGATCTGAAGGCCTACCTGATGCGCATCGAGGAGGCCGAGAAGCGCGACCATCGCCGCATCGGCCGCGAGATGGGCCTCTTCCATCAGCAGGAAGAAGCGGCCGGCATGGTGTTCTGGCACCCCAAGGGCTGGACGTTCTGGCGCACGCTCGAGAGCTACATCCGGCGCAAGCTCGATGCCGGCGGCTACGTAGAAGTGAAGACGCCGCAGCTGGTCGACCGCAAGCTCTGGGAAGAGTCGGGCCACTGGGAGAAGTTCCGGCAGAATATGTATCTCGCCGAGAACGAAGAAGGCCTGAAGGAGTTCATGGGTCACGGCGCAACGGAAGGCGAAAGCCGAGTCTTCGCGCTGAAGCCGATGAACTGCCCCGGCCACGTGCAGATCTTCAATCAGGGCCTGCGCAGCTACCGCGAGCTGCCGCTGCGCATGGCCGAGTTCGGCTCCTGCCATCGCTTTGAACCGTCCGGCGCGCTGCACGGAATCCTGCGCGTGCGCAACTTCACGCAGGACGACGCCCACATCTTCTGCGACGAGAGCCAGATCGAGAGCGAGACGATCCGCTTCTGCAAGCTGCTCGGCGAGATCTACTGCGACCTGGGCTTCCCGGACTATTTCGTGAAGTTCTCCGACCGTCCGCCGGTACGCGCCGGCTCTGACGCGGTGTGGGATCAGGCCGAGGGAGCGCTCAAATCGGCGTCGAAGGCGGCCGGCCTGGACCTGATCCTCAATCCCGGCGAAGGCGCCTTCTACGGTCCCAAGCTGGAATTCGTGCTGCGCGACGCGATCGGCCGCGACTGGCAGTGCGGCACGCTGCAGGTCGATTTCGTGCTGCCGGAACGTCTGGACGCGACCTACGTTGCAGAGGACGGCACGCGCAAGCGGCCGGTCATGCTGCACCGCGCGATCTTCGGCAGCTTCGAGCGCATGATCGGCATCCTGATCGAGAACTATGCCGGCCGCTTCCCGCTCTGGCTGGCGCCGACGCAAGCGGTGGTGGTCACGATCGTCAACGACGCCGACAGCTATGCCAACGAGGTCGCCGCCCAATTGCGCGCGGCAGGCATGCGGGTCGACGTCGACCTGCGCAACGAGAAGATCAACTACAAGGTCCGTGAGCATTCACTGGCCCACGTCCCGCTGATCCTGGCGGTCGGCCGCCGCGATATGGAAAACCGGACGGTGGCGGTACGCCGGCTGGGATCCGAGAAGCAGGAGGTCCTTGAACTCGGGGCCGCCGTCACTACACTTTCAAAGGAGGCTCGGCCGCCCGCCTGAGGCGGACCCGGGCCTCATTTCCGCCCCCGCTGAACTCGCAAGAGGGAGGGGGCAGCAACGAGGGAGAAGTTAGCCATAGCACGTCCTGCACAACAGAGCGCGCCGACCCGCGACGGTCCGCGCATCAACGGCGAAATCAGAGCGCCGCAAGTCCGACTGATCGACGAGAACGGCGACATGGTCGGCGTCGTCAGTTCCCGCGAAGCCCTCGAGATGGCCGAAGAGGCCAGCCTTGATCTCATCGAAATTTCGCCCAACGCAGTGCCTCCGGTCTGCAAGATCTCGGACTACGGCAAGTACAAATACGAGGCACAGAAAAAGGCGCACGAGGCCCGAAAGCACCAGAAGGTGATCGAGGTCAAAGAGATCAAGATGCGTCCGAACATCGACGACCACGATTACGAAGTGAAGATGCGCGCCATGAAGCGCTTCATCGAGGAAGGCGACAAGGTGAAGGTCACCCTGCGCTTCCGCGGTCGCGAGATGGTGCACTCCGAGCTCGGCCTGCAGGTCCTGAACCGGGTCCGCGGCGAAATGGACGCCCTCACCAAGATCGAATCGATGCCGCGCATGGAAGGCCGGCAGATGATCATGGTGCTGGCGCCGAAGTGAGCTTGGGCCGTCACGTGAGCCCGAACTGGTGAAGATCAGGCCGGCTTGGCTGGCGGCGGCACTGGCCGCCGCCTTCGCCACGCCGGCCGCGGCGCAACTCGGCGCCGACGCCAGGAAGACCTACCTCGACTTCGAACATCTGGCGCCGCAGCGCGTCTTCATGCTGGCGCCGAGCGGGCGCGGTTATTCATGGACCGGCGCCTCCGGTGCCGACCCGGC
>CAYZQZ010000182.1:0-7600 GCA_964480235.1 uncultured Reyranella sp.
CGCCGAAGTTCGACATCTGGCTGGCCGCGAGCTTATGCTGCGGATGGTCGGGCCGGCCGGGATAGAGCACGCGCGCGATCCGGGGATTCTCGGCAAGCGCATCGGCCACCTTGCGGGCGTTGGCGCAGTGGCGTTCGACGCGCAGGCCGAGCGTCTCCATGCCCTTCACGAACACCCAGGCGTTGAACGGGCTGAGCGACGGGCCGGTGTTGCGGGTGATCGGCTGCAGCTTGTCGATGATGAAGTCGCGTGCGCCCAGAATCGCGCCGCCGAGCGCGCGGCCCTGGCCGTCGATGTACTTCGTCGCCGAATGGACCACGACGTCGGCGCCGAATTCGAGCGGACGCTGCAGGATCGGCGTGGCGAAGGCGTTGTCGAGGACGACCTTGGCGCCGGCCTTGTGCGCGAGCTCGCACACCGCCCGGACGTCCACGATGTCGAGCATGGGATTCGACGGCGATTCGAACAGCACGGCCTGCGCCGGAGTCGACAGCGCCTTCTCCCACTGCGCGAGATCGCCGCCGTCGACGAACTCGCCCTTGATGCCGTACCGGGGCAGCAGGTCGTTGATGATGAAGTGGCACGAGCCGAACAGCTGGCGCGCCGCGACGATGCGGTCGCCGGACTTCAGCAGCGCGAGCAGCGCGTAGAACACCGCGGACATGCCGGTCGCCGTAGCGAGGCAGGCCTCGGCGCCTTCCAGGGCGGCGAGCCGGTCCTGGAACATCGTGACCGTCGGATTGCCGAAGCGCGAGTATTGATAGTGCGAGCTCTCGCCCTTGAACGTCGCCTCGGCTTCCTCGGCGCTGTTGTAGGCGTAGCCCGATGTGAGAAAGAGCGCTTCCGACGTCTCGTCGAAATTGCTGCGCACCTGGCCGCCGCGCACGGCTCGGGTCTGGGTCCGCCACTTCTTGATGTCGGGCGCTGCCTTCTTGCGCTGAATAGTTCCGTCCATGTCCCTCTCCTCGACCATGGACCCCGCCCGCGCACGAGCCGGCAAGCGCCCACGAAAAAGCCCCCGACCGGGAAAGGGCGGGGGCTTTTTCGAGCACTCCGACCTTTTAGCGAGGATTAACGTGGCCGCAAGCCGGTCGGCTCAAATTCCACGGAGACGCTTCTATATTGAGGTCTGCGCCTTTGTGCAAGTGGCCGTGAGCTTTCTTGCCTTTACGTTGCTGCCTCGGACGTAGTATCGCCACGCGTCTTAAAGGGGTTTTTTGGGGTTCATGGACGCTCCCAGTCTGGAAAAGCTGCGGCTGGAGATCGACGCGATCGATACCGACCTGCACGGCCTGATTCGCCGACGGGCGGCCCTGGTCGGGCAGATCTCGGCAGCCAAGCCGCCGGGCGGGCTCGCCATGCGCCCGGGCCGCGAAGCCATGGTCTTGCGTCGGCGCCTCGCCCAGCACGACGGCACCTTTCCGGCCGCTGCGGTCTACCGCATGTGGCGCGAAATGATGAGCGCCTTCACCCTGATGCAGACACCGGGCTTGCGGGTCGCCGTGTGCCGGCCGGCCGACCAGCCCGGCTACTGGGATGTCGCGCGCGATCATTTCGGCTGCCAGGTGCCGCTGGTCGCCTACGAATCGCCGGCCCAGGTGCTGGCTGAAGTGCGCTCGAACGCCGTCACGATCGGTGTCGTGCCGGCGCCGATAGAAGCCGACACCGCGCCGTGGTGGCCGCTGCTCGCGAGCGGCGAGCCGACCCTGCCCAACGTCGTCGCCCGCCTGCCCTTCCTCGCCATGCCCAACGCGCGTGCGCGCGACATCTCGGCAGTCGTGCTGGCACGCACCGAGCCCGAGGAAAGCGGCGACGATCGCTCGATGATCTCGATCGAATCCAAGAGCGGGCTCAGCCGCAACCGCATCGCCGGCGCGGTCGCCAAGGCCGGCCTGCCCGCTTTCGTTTCGGCGCTGGACCAGGTCGTACGCGGCGTGCATCACTATCTGATCGAGCTGCCGGGCGTGATCGCCGACGGCGACAAGCGCCTTCGCCAGCTCGAGGCCGCCCTGGAACTGGAGGCCGGCAGGGTCGCGTCGATCGGCGCCTATGCCACGCCGGCCGGCGGCCGGACCTGAAAGCACTATTGAGGAGACCGCCATGAGCGCGCTCACGCCGCGTCCCGGCATCATGAAGATCGCGCCCTACGTCCCGGGCAAGGACTCGGTCGACGGCAAGGAGCCGATCGCCAAGCTGTCGTCCAACGAAGGCGCCCTCGGCCCGAGTCCCAAGGCCATGGCGGCCTATGCCAAGGCGGCCGGCGAGCTGCACCGCTATCCCGACGGCGCCTCGGAGAAGCTGCGCAAGGCGATCGGCCGGCACTATGGCCTGGATCCCGACCGCATCATCTGCGGCGCGGGCTCGGACGAGATCCTGAATCTGCTGGTGCGCTCCTACTGCGGCCCGGGCGACGAGCTGCTGTACAGCCAGTACGGCTTCCTGATGTACCCGATCAACGCGCTGGGCGTCGGCGCCACGCCGGTCGCGGCGCCGGAGAAGGCCTACCGCACCGACGTCGACGCGATGATCGCCAGGATCACCGACAAGACGCGTGTGGTGTGCCTCGCCAATCCGAACAATCCGACCGGCAGCTACGTCACCAAGGACGATGTGCGCAAGCTGCAGAAGGCGCTGCCAAAGAACGTGCTGCTGGTGATCGACGCGGCCTATGCCGAGTACGTCAGCAAGAACGACTACGAATCGGGCGTCGAGCTGGTCGATCAGTTCGAGAACGTCGTGATGACCCGCACATTCTCGAAGATCTACGGCATGGGCGGCCTGCGGCTCGGCTGGATGTATGGCCCGGCCGGCATCGTCGACGTGATCAGCCGGCTGCGCCAGCCGTTCAACGTCAACCTCGCCGCCCAGCTTGCGGGCATCGCGGCGCTGGAAGACATCGCGCACACCGACGCGAGCCGCTCCAACAACGACATCTGGCTGCCCTGGCTGGCGAACGAGCTTTCCAGGCTTGGCTTGAAGCCGCTGCCCAGCGTCGGCAATTTCCTCGCCGTCGGCTTCGGCTCCAAGGAGCGCGCCGCGGCGGCCAACGACTGGCTGATGAAGGACGGGCTGATCCCGCGCATGATCGCGGGCTACGGCATGCCGGAATTCCTGCGCATCACCGTCGGCACGGAAAAAGAAGTGAAGCTGGTCCAGGAAAGCCTCGCCCGCTTCGTCGCGGCTAGCAAATGAGCGCGCCCGCCGGCCAGCCGATGTTCGACAAGATCGCCCTGATCGGCATCGGTCTGATCGGCGGCTCCATCGCACTTGAAGCCCGCAAGCGCGGCCTGGCCCGGACCATCGTCGCCGCGACCCGCAGCGCCGAGACCGCCGCGACCGCCAACCGCCTGAAGCTGACCGACCATTGCGGCACCGACATCGCGGCAGCGGTGAAGGACGCCGACCTCGTCATCGTCTGCACGCCGGTCGGCGCCTGCGGGCCGGCCGCCAGGGCCATGGCGCCGGCGCTCAAGCCCGGCGCCATCGTGTCGGATGTGGGCTCGGTCAAGCAGACCGTGATCGCCGACATGGCGCCGCATCTGCCGAAGAACGTGCATTTCGTGCCGGCGCATCCGGTCGCCGGCACCGAGCATTCCGGTCCCGAGGCCGCGATCTACGACCTGTTCCAGGGCCGCTGGTGCATCCTGACGCCGCTGCCCGACAGCGACGCCAAGGCGGTCGGCCGGCTGCAGGCCTTCTGGGAAGCGCTGGGCAGCAACGTCAACCGGCTCGATCCGGCCAATCACGACCGGGTGCTCGCCATCACGTCGCATCTGCCGCATCTGATCGCCTACACCATCGTCGGCACGGCCGACGATCTCGGCGGCCATCTCAACAGCGAGGTGCTGAAGTACTCCGCCGGCGGCTTCCGCGATTTCACCCGCATCGCGGCGTCCGACCCGACGATGTGGCGCGACGTGTTCATGAACAACCGAGAAGCGGTATTGGAGGTGCTGCAGCGCTTCCAGGAAGACCTGTTCTACCTGCAGCGCGCCATCCGCTGGGGCGAGGGCGACAAGTTGTTCGATCTGTTCACGCGCACCCGCGAGATCCGCCGCGCGTTGATTCACCTCCATCAAGAGTGACCGCGGCGAAGCCCTACTGGGTCTTCGGCTACGGCTCGCTGATGTGGAATCCGGGCTTCGCCACGCCCGAGACCAGGCCGGCGCGACTGCCGGGCTGGCATCGCGCCTTCTGCATCTACTCCGAGCACTACCGCGGCACGCCGAAGAAGCCGGGCCTGATCCTCGGCCTGTTGCCGGGCGGCGCCTGCCGCGGGCTGGCGCATCGGCTGCCGCGCGACAAGTACGAGGACGTACGGCGTTACCTGATCGTACGCGAGATCGACAATGACGGCGTCTATCAGGAGGTCGTGCGACCGATCCATCTCGCCGACGGCCGCACGGTGCCGGCGCTGGTCTATCTTGCCGACCGGGCGCACCGGCAGTTTGCCGGAAAGCTCTCGATCGCCAAGTCGGCGAGGCTGGTGCGTCAGGGGCACGGCGCCACCGGCAGCAACATCGAGTACCTGGAGAACACACTCGCGCATCTGCGCGAGCTCAGGATGCGCGATGACACTCTGGAGAAACTGGCGCGGCGTGTGCGCGCCAGTTGATCGGGCCGGATGACGGGCGCTTAGCGCCGCGGCTCGTGATCGAAGATCTGGCCGACGACGAAGCGCCACTCGTCGCGCGCCTGCTCGACGGTGAGGCCGAGCCGCTCGCGCAGCATGATCCAGCTCTCCGGCGAGAGGGTCATCGACAAAGCGTTCAGCGTGTTCTCGCGCTTGTCGTCCGACAGTCTCGACAACTCCGGGCCGAAGGAATCGGCCAGCTCGTCGCGGTTGCCCTTGTAGATCTTCAGGATCCGTTCGGTGGCCTCGACCGAGCGGCGCTGCAGGGTCTGGATGAAGGTCCACATCGGGCGGACCTCTTCGTAGCGCGAAGCGCGGTGACCGACCACGACCGTGATGCGCTGATCGAGCGGCCACTGGCGATTGATGTCGGGAGCGGCGCCGGTCATCTTGCCGACCACACGACCGAGCACGGCGACATAGAGTTCGGCAGTGTCGGCGAAGTGCTGGAACACGGTGCGCGCCGAGACGCCGGCGAGCTTGGCGATGTCGCGCACGATCGGCGCAACTTCACCCTCGAGTGCGAGACTGAGCGTGGAACCGACGATGGCTTCACGCGTGCGCGCGACGCGGTCGCCGCGAGCCGGGGCTTCGGACACATTCGACGCGGTTTGCGGAAGTGATTCGACGTTCATACTCAGGCCCCCTTCGAGTGCCGCTTGTCGCTGCGGTCTTGCTCACGTATCGCGTGTGCTGCCGTAGTGAATTGTAGTCATTCCTGAACAGTGCGCTATACGGTTCATGACAGGAGCGCGTAAGCAGTTCGTAAGGTTGATGGGGCGCGGATGAAAGACAAGCAGCTGGCGGCAGCGTCGCTCGCGGCGCAGGCAATGGGCTGGGTCGACCCGGTCACCAAGGCCATCGTGCCGCCGATCCACATGGCGAGTACGTATGTCCGCGACGAGGACAACCAGTACCGCTCCGGGCGCATCTATGCGCGCGCCGACAATCCGACCTTCGACCAGGCCGAGACGACTCTGGCGGCGCTGGAGGGTGGCGCCAAAGCACTGATCTTCTCCTCAGGCATGAGCGCCGCGACCGCGTGCTTCCTCGCGCTATCGCCAGGCGATCACGTGGTTGTGCCGAAGGTGATGTACTGGTCGCTGCGCAACTGGCTCGCCACCTTCGCCACGCACTGGGGCCTCAAGGTCGATTTCGTCGACGCCGACCGCACCGACGCCGTCGCGGCTGCGGTCAGGCCGGGCGCGACCAAGCTGGTCTGGCTCGAGACACCGGCCAATCCGACCTGGGCGGTAAGCGACATCGCCGCCGTCGCCGACATCGCACACAAGGCGGGCGCGCTGCTCGGCGTCGACTCGACGGTCGCCACGCCGGTCCTCACCCGGCCGATCGAGTTGGGCGCCGACATCGTCATGCATTCGGCGACCAAATATCTGAACGGACACTCCGACATCATCGCCGGCGCCCTGGTCGGCGCGAAGGACGACGCCCATTGGGCCAGGTTGCGCGCCCTTCGCGCCCAGCTCGGGACGATCCTCGGCCAGACCGAGGCGTGGCTGCTCATGCGAGGCATGCGCACCCTCTTCCCGCGGGTCGAATGGGCCTGCCGCTCGGCAGCCGCCCTTGCCGAAAAGTTCGCGGGACACCCGATGGTCGCCGAGGTGCTCTATCCCGGCCTGCCCTCTTTTGCAGGACACGTGGTCGCGCAAAGGCAGATGAAGGGTGGCTTCGGCGGCATGCTGTCGGTGCGGGTCAAGGGTGGCGAGCGCGCCGCCATCGCCACCGCGGCGCGAGTAGAACTCTGGAAGCGCGCGACGTCGCTGGGCGGCGTCGAAAGCCTGATCGAACACCGCGCCAGCATCGAAGGACCGGGCACGCCCTGCCCGCCCGACCTGTTGCGGTTGTCGGTCGGCATGGAGGATTCAGGCGATCTGTTCTCGGACCTCGATCAGGCGTTGCGTAGAGCCCACAATTCCTAGAGGCCGAGCGAGAATCCCGCGCGCAGCGGATCGTCGGCATCGAGGCGAAACTTCGCTTCGCCCGTCTGGTGAGCGATACCCCCCACTTCGACGATCACCGCCCTGCGCGGCCCGACCGGCGCGGCCTCGCGCAGCACCGCGCCGGTGAAGATCGCCCCCGTGCAGCTCTCGAAGCGGCGCTCTTCGCCAAGCCTCGCCTCGCGGCGGGCGATCTGCAGCGCGAGGCGCGCGCTCACGCCGCTGCCGGTCGGGCTGCGATCGACCTGGCGGCCAGCGAAGACGCAGACATTGCGGCTCGGCAGCGAGCTGCCGTCGCCGCCGTCGGTCAGGATCGTGCCATAGAGGAAGGCGAGATCGGGCTCCAACGGATGTTCGATCGGGATTGCCCCGGCCGCCGCCTGCGCGATCTCCTCGCCGGCATCGACGATCGCGCGCATCGGCGACGAACGCAGATCGAGGCCGATCGAATCCGCCGGCAGGAAGGCATAGAAGGCGCCGCCATAGGCGATGTCCACGGTCACCGGCCCCCAGCTCCGGGTCGGTGCGATGCGGTCGAGCGCATAGGCGAAGGATGGCACGCTCTCGAAGCGGACGCGGCCGTCGGGGGCGACCTTGGCGATCACCAGTCCGCAGGGACATTGCAGGCGCACGGTCGGACCCTTCACACGGCCGCTCTCGACCGCCCAGCGTGCCAGCGCGATCGTGGCGTGGCCGCACATGGTCGAGTAGCCCTCGTTGTGCATGAACAGCACCGCGAGGTCGGCGTCGGGGTGGTCCGGCTCGACCAGCAGCGCGCCGTACATGCCGTCATGGCCGCGAGGTTCGAGCATCAGCCCGCGGCGCAGGTGATCGTGCCGCTCCTTCGCCTCGCGCCGCTTGTCGAGCAGCGTCTTGCCGGAAAATGCCGGCCAGCCGTCGACGATGATGCGGGTGGGCTCGCCCCCCGTGTGCATCTCGACGGTCGAGACGATCATTTCGAGTCCGACGCGAAAACCTTGGGCAGGCCGACGCCGATGCGCTCGTTCAT
>CAYZQZ010000183.1:0-7595 GCA_964480235.1 uncultured Reyranella sp.
GGAAGGCGCGATCGACACCTCGCACTTCTCCTTCCTGCACATGGTGGTGACCAAGGACGCCGAAACAGCCCGCGCGGCGATGGCCAAGGCCGCGATCGCCGACCAGACGACGCAGAACGACCGCATCCGCTGGGTGCAGAACGACCCGCGCCCGAAGTTTCAGGTCAACGGTCACGATGCCGGGCTGGTGATCGGCGGCGCACGCAAAACCGACGGACCGGATCTCTACTGGCGGATCGCGCAGTTCCTGATGCCCAATCATGCCTACACGCCGACGGCGTTCCCGGGCGAGATCTATTACGGCCAGAGCTGGGTGCCGGTCGACGACACGTCGTGCTGGATCTACACCTACAGCTGGCAGCCCGAACGGCCCTTCACCAATTCCGAGCGCGCCAAGTTCGACGGCGGCTTCAACGTCCACGCCGAGGTCGACGCCAATTACCTGCCGTTGCGTAACCTGCGCAATGACTACCTGATCGATCGCAAGGTCCAGAAACACGACACCTTCACGGGCATCACCGGAGTGAGCGAACAGGATGCCGCGATCCAGGACAGCCAGGGCCCGGTACAGAACCGCGCCGCCGAGCATCTCGGCCCGACCGACGTGGGCATCGTCGAGTTCCGCAAGCTGCTGACCGCGGCCGCGCGCGCTGTCGCCGCCGGCCAGACGCCCAAGGCGCTGCAGAAGCCAGGCCGGTACGCCGTGCGCTCGGGCGGCTGGGTCGCCTCGCCCGACAAGGATCTTGGCGCCGTCATGACCGAGCGCTTCGGCCATCGCGACGGCTACGTCGGAGCGCAATACGGGCTGGCCGACTAGAGACGACCGAAGAACGAGAATCGGGAGCGAGACGAATGCTGAGCAGGGCCGACAATGAGCTGCTGACCCGCAGCGGCAAGGGCACGGCGATGGGCGATCTGCTGCGCCGCTTCTGGATGCCGGCACTGTTGTCGGAGGAACTGCCCGAGCGCGACGGTCCGCCCCGCAAGATCAAGGTCATGGGCGAGAACCTGCTCGCCTTCCGCGACAGCAACGGAAAGATCGGCATCGTCGAGCCGCACTGCCCGCACCGCGGCGCCAATCTCTATTTCGGGCGCAACGAGGAATGCGGGCTGCGCTGTTCTTATCATGGCTGGAAATTCGACGTCGACGGCAACTGCGTCGACCTGCCGACCTCGCCGCCGGAGTCTTCCTACAAGGATACGATCAAGCTCTTCGCCTATCCGGTGCGCGAATGGGCCGACATCGTGTGGGTCTATATGGGTCCGCGCGAAGGGATACCGGAACTGCCGCAGCTCGAACTCGGCCTCGTGCCGGCGGCACACCGATATGTCTCCAAGAAGTGGCAGGACTGCAACTGGGTGCAGAGCCTCGAAGGCGCGATCGACACCGCCCACTTCTCGTTCCTGCACAAAATCCCGAGCACCGACGAAAAGAGGAAGATGGAGATCTTCCGCAGCACCTCGGCGATTGGCGCCGGGTCGGAACTCGAGAACCGTATCCGCTGGGTGATGGACGATCCGCGGCCGCGCTTCGCGATCCTGGGCCACGACACCGGCCTCGCGATCGGCGCGGCGCGCAAGACCGACAACACCGACAAGTACTGGCGCATCTCGCAATTTCTGATGCCCAACCACGCGCTGGTGCCGGTCGCCTTCCCGGGCGACGTCTACCATGGCCAGTGCTGGGTGCCGGTCGACGACACGTCGTGCTGGATCTACACCTACAGCTGGCTGCCCGATCGGCCCTTCACCAATTCCGAGCGCGAGAAGTACGCCACGGGCCTCAGCCTGCATGCCGAGACCGACGATCACTACGTACCCGTGCGCAACATCCGCAACGACTACCTGCTCGACCGCGAGAAGCAGAAGACCGAGAGCTTCACCGGCATCACCGGCGTAAGCGACCAGGACGCCGCAATCCAGGACAGCCAGGGTCCGATCCAGGACCGGACACGCGAGCATCTCGGGCCGACCGACGTGGGCATCGTCGAGTTCCGCAAGATGGTGATGGCGGCGGCCCGCGCGCTGCAGGCCGGGACGCCGCCGAAAGCGGCACTGCTTGCGAAGAAATACGCCGTCCGCGCCGGCGGGTGGATGTCCAGCGCCGAGGCCGAATTCGCCGATGTCATGACCGATCGTTTCGGCCATCGGCACGGATACATCGGCAGCGAGTACGGCTTCGGAGAATAGTTTTACCCGGCCCGCCGGCTGCACTATCGTTCATGCCGATTGGGATTGGGGAGACTACGCAGTGACCGTCAAGATTTATGGACCCACGGCCTCGCGCGCCGCGCGTGCGCTCTGGATCGTGCATGAGCTCGGCATTCCGTTCGAGCATGTGGCTCTGGAAATGAAGGATCTGAAGGGGCCGGAGTTCCTGAAGATCAATCCCAACGGCAAGGTCCCGGCGATGGTCGACGGCGACTTCAAGCTGTTCGAGTCGATGGCGATCAATCTCTATCTCGCCGCCAAGTACAACAAGAACGGCTTCTGGCCTGCCTCGCTCGAGGACCAGGCACTCTGCCAGCAGTGGAGCTTCTGGGGCATGACCGAAGTCGAGAAGCCGCTGCTCACGATCCTGATGGACATGTTCATGACCGCGCCCGACAAGCGCAAGCCCGACGCCGTCGCCGAGGCGCAGAAGGCACTGCCACGTCCGCTCGCCGTACTGAACGATGCGCTGCAGGGCCGTGAGTATCTGCTCGGGTCGACCTTCACCGTTGCCGACCTGAACCTCGCCTCGGTGATGAGCTGGGCCAAGCCGATCAAGTTCGACTTCGGTCCCTTCCCCAATGCCGGGGCATGGCTCGACCGTTGCCTGGCCCGTCCGGCCTACAAGGCCGCCCGCGCCACGAAGTAAGGGCCGCCGCCCGGAGCTATTCTGCAGGTGCCGGCTGGACGACGGCCGGCACGCCTTCCTTGCGGTCGCCGTTCGGCAACAGCAGCGCCACGAGGGCGATGACGGCCGAGAGGCCGGCCAGGCTCGCGAACAGCAGGTCGAGGCTGCCGGTCTCCTTGCGCACCCAGGCGATTGCCATGATGGCGAGCGGGCTGGCGCCGAACGCCACGACGAACTTCGCGCCGAAGCCCAGCCCGTGATAGCGGCTGGGCGTGTAGCGCGCGATCAGGATGTTCTCGACAGGCCCCGTCGCCGAGCTCAGCACCGCCGACAGGATCGCGCCGGCCAGCGCCAGCGGCCAGTTGCCGGCCGCGAGTCCCAGCATCGCGAGAATCTGGAGCGCCGAGGCGACGACATAGGTCGCCTTCAGCGGATAGCGGTCGATGATGCGCCGGCCGAGCGCGTACTGCGCCAGGCCGGAAAAGGCGTAGATCGCCGAGGTCGCGAGCCCGATCAGCAGCACGTTGGCGCCGATATGCTCCTCGAACACGAGGGCTGCGCCGAACATCACCGCCTGCCAGAGCACGCCCTCGAGCGCCATGGTGACGGAGAGCACGGAGAAGACGCGCCAGAAGTCGGCGCGGCCGGCGCTGAGGCCGGGCGTCACGGGCATCGGCCGGTCGCCGATCCGGCCGCGACGCATTTCCCAGATCAGCACCAAGCCCAGCACCACGCAGACCAGGCCGGGCACGATGAAGGCAGCGCGCCACGACAGCAGCGTGATCAGCACGCCCGGCACGATGCCGTAGAGGGCGAGCCCGATGCTGCCGAAAAGGCCGTTCACGCCCATTGCGTGGCCCTGCTCCCTGGCCGTGCGGATCACCCAGCCGATGCCGACCGCATGGTAGAAAGCGCCGAACGCGCCGATGCCGGCCAGGCCGAGCATCAGCGCAGTGGTGTCGCCGGTGGGGACCAGACCGCAGGCGATTGACGACAGTCCCATGCCGAAAAACATCACGACCATCATGGCGGGCGCCCCGAAGCGGTCGCCGAGCCAGCCCGCCGGCAGCGACACGACGCCCAGCAGGACCGTGGCCGGCGCGTAGAGCTTCAGCAGGTCTTCGGCCGGGAGCTTCCACGCCACAGCGAGCGTGAGCACGATCACCGCGTAAAAGGCGGTCATCAGGTGCATCAGCCCGTGCCCGGTCGAGGAGTAGATCAGGACGCGGCGGGACAGTTCCTGGGAGCGATCCGGGGACTGGTTCATGACGAGCGCGTGTATCGGGCCTCCGGGCCGGCCGCGCAAGGCGGCTTGCGGCATCGCAGCCATTCGCGCTAAACGGACGCGCTCCGGTCGGGGCGTAGCGCAGCCTGGTAGCGCATCAGTCTGGGGGACTGGGGGTCGCAGGTTCAAATCCTGTCGCCCCGACCAATCATTCTTCCCTCATTGTCCAATGCGACAGCGTCCGCGTCTGCGGGGCTGAATACGCCGAGACGGCACGACAGGCGATCGGTGCGAGACATATCGCGCAGGGACGGCCGTGATAACGTCCCGGCAATGAATTCCAAGCGCGCCCTCGCCTTCATCTTTTGCACCGTTGCCCTCGACGTGCTGGCGCTCGGCCTGATGATTCCGGTCCTGCCCGGGATCGTTCTCGGCTTCATGGACAACGACACCGCGCGCGCCGCCGAGGTGTTCGGCCTGTTTGCCACGGTGTGGGGCGCCATGCAGTTCATCTGCTCGCCCCTGCTCGGCGCCCTTTCCGACCGCTACGGGCGACGGCCGGTGATCCTGATTTCCTGCCTGGGCCTCGGCCTCGACTACATCTTCATGGCCGTCGCGCCCTCGCTCACCCTGCTGTTCGTCGGGCGGGTGATTTCGGGCATCACGGCCGCCACGATCACCACCTCCTACGCCTACATCGCCGACGTCACCGAAGCGGACAACCGCGCCAAGGCGTTCGGTCTGGTCGGCATGGCGTTCGGCCTGGGCTTCGTGCTGGGACCGGCGATCGGCGGCGTGCTGGCGAGCGTCGATCCGCGCCTGCCATTCTGGCTGTCGGCCGTCGCCTGCCTCGCCAACGCCGCCTTCGGCTGGTTCGTCCTGCCGGAATCGCTGCCGCCGGAACGGCGCATGGCCTTCGCCTGGGCGCGCGCCAATCCGCTGGGCTCGCTTCGCCTGCTCAGCCGCCACGCCCAACTGCTCGGACTGGCCAGCGCCAACTTCTTCGGGCAGGTCGCGCACCAGGTGCTGCCCTCGGTGTTCGTACTCTATGCCGCCTACCGCTACGGCTGGGGCGAAGCCATGATCGGCCTCACCCTGGCCTTCGTCGGGGTCTGCTCGGCCGTGGTTCAAGGCGCCCTGATCGGGCCGGCGATGGCCCGGCTGGGCGAGCGCCGCGCGACCGTGCTTGGCCTGCTGGCCGGAGCGCTCGGCATGGCGATCTACGGTCTGGCACCGAACGGCTGGCTGTTCTGGGTCGGCGTGCCGGTGATGTCGCTATGGGGCCTCTCGGGGCCAGCCTCGCTTCAGATCATGACCCGCATGGTGGGTGGCTCGGAACAGGGCCAGCTGGCCGGCGCCAACACCGCACTCGCCAGCATTGCCGGGCTGGTCGCGCCCGGGCTGTTCGCCGTCACATTCGCCTATCTGATCGGGCCCCTGCCGGGAGCGCCGTTCCTGCTGGCCGGCCTGTTCCTGCTGCTGGCCTGTGCCCTCGCCTGGATCGTGACGCGGGTGGTTATGACGCCACCAATTGCCGGCCCGTCTCGGTGAGCTTGCAGACCAGCCATTCTGGCTTCAGCGGGTTGTTGAACCAGGGCACGGCCCAGCCGCGTTCCAGGCAACGCCGCACCACCGCCTCGTCGACATCCTGGCCGTCCAGGTCGAACAGCGGCAGCTTGCCGCCCGGTTGGTCCAGCCCGCGGCGCAGGTAAAGAATCTCCGCGAGCGACGGACCGTCGCCTGACGGCGCGTTGTCATTCAGCGCGTGATGGTGGGTATCCCGCGGCGCAAGGCTCGCGGCTTCTCTGTCAGCAAACACGGCGCGTCCCCCTCTGACGTTGCCGCAAGTGGAAATTTACAACGCCAAGATACGCCGATCGCCGCAATTCCCAAGAATAATCAGCCCGTCGGCAACAATCGTTACATCAAGGATTTCCACCATCCTGACACTGTAAAGATAGTGGCCGGACAAGAAAAAAGCGGCCACCCCCAGCAGCCGCTTCTTCCGGTTCGATCAGTTCTGCGCCTTGAGCGTGCTGCGCAGCTGAGTCAGCGCCTGCTCGAGGTCCTCGAGCACGGTCTCGATCTCGCGCCGCTTGTGCAGGTCGAGCATGGCCGCCCGCGGCGTCGTGGTCGAGGGCTGCGGCCCGGTGCGCGGCAGCGGACGGGCATTGCCCGTCGCCATCGCCTCGGCGCGCGCCGACACGATACGCAGGCTCTCCAACGCGCTTTCCGCCACGTGGTCCAGCCGCTGCTGCGGCAGGCGCCCGCGGCCTTCCTTCAGCAGCCGCTGCACGCCCTTGATGGTGTAGCCATCGTCGTACAGCAGCGTTCGGATGCGGCGCAGGAGGTCGATATCCTCCGGCCTATAGTAACGCCGGCCGCCGCCCCGCTTGAGCGGACGCACCTGGCTGAACTTGCTTTCCCAGAACCGCAGCACGTGCTGCGGCACATCGAGTTCGGTCGCGACCTCGCTGATCGTGCGAAATGCCTGCGCCGACTTCTCAATCCGCCTTTCGGCGGTCTGAACCGAAACGGCCATGTCCTAACCCCCACACTTCCCCGTTACCCCTTCGCAGATTCGCCGGGCGCCCCATTGATAAGTGATTTCAGGACGTTCGACGCTCGGAAGACAAGGACACGTCTGGGCAGGATCGGAACCTCCTGCCCGGTCTTTGGATTTCGGCCCACGCGCTGACCCTTGTCGCGAACCGTGAAGCTCCCGAACGAGGAGATCTTCACCGATTCACCACGAGCCAAGGCCTCCACGACTTCGGCGAGAATCGTCTCGACGAGATCGCTGGATTCGTTGCGAGACAGTCCCACTTCCTGGAACACGGACTCGCTCAAATCGGCGCGCGTGATAGTCCGGCCTTCCATCCGGTACCCTTCCTTCCCCCACTTAATCCTTACTCTAAGGTTGGAAAGCGGTCAATATCAGGAGGATAGCGCCTAGACTTGAATCGCCGTCTGTTCTCGTTCCGTTGCGAACAGTTTTGTTTCAATGATTTGGGACTACCAGCGGACGAGGGAGGCACCCCAGGCCAGGCCGCCGCCGATGCCCTCCAGCAGCAGCAGGTCGTCCCTCTTGATGCGGCCGTCCTTGACCGCCGTATCGAGCGCCAGCGGGATCGAAGCCGCCGACGTGTTGGCGTGGCGGTCGACCGTGACCACCACCCGCTCCGGTGCGAGGCCGAGCTTGCGGCCGGTACCGTCGATGATCCGCTTGTTGGCCTGGTGCGGCACCAGCCAGTCGATGTCCGACGACGCGAGCCCGGCTTTCGCCAGCACCTCGCCGACCACAGCCGACATGTTGACCACGGCGTGCTTGAAGACCTCCTTGCCTTCCATGCGCAGGAAGCCGGTCGTCCGGGTCGAGGACGGGCCGCCGTCGACGTACAGGATGTCGTGCAGCTGGCCGTCCGAGTGCAGCGCGTTGGCGAGGATGCCCCGGTCGGCGGCGGTGCCCTGCCCCTGCTCGGCGCGCAGCACGACGGCGCCGGCGCCGTCGCCGAACAGCACGCAGGTGCC
>CAYZQZ010000184.1:0-7500 GCA_964480235.1 uncultured Reyranella sp.
CGACGTCATACTTCTGGCAGCTATAGATGAAGGCGTGGCGGCCGCGCGAGCAGTAACCGAACAGGCCGACCTTGCCGTTGTTCTCGGGCTGGGCGCGCATCCACGCCACGGCGGCGGCGGTGTCGCCGACCATCTGCGCATCGGCGATGCCTCCGTCGGCGCGCACCTTGGCCGCGACGTCGTCCGGATTGCCGTCGCTGCCGCCGCCCTGCTCGCGCTGGTAGAGGTTGGCGCAGATCGCCATGTAGCCGTGATGGGCGAAACGCCGGGTGGTCTCGATATAGAGTTCGCTCCAGCCCGGCAGATGATGGATCAGCACGACGCCGGGAAACTTGCCCGACCCGGCAGGCTTGGCGACATAGGCGGTGATCGGCGTTCCCTTGTCGCCTTTGATCGTCACGTTCTCGCAGGTCATGCCTCGGTAGAATGACATCGGCTTCTCCTCCATGAGCGTTCTTTACGAGCGTTCGTTCGCGGCGCGCAGTATTCGGTGGCGACACCAAAGGCGCAACCACGGGCGTGCGACAAGGGGCAGGGTGCGCTAGCCCAGACTCACACCGACCGCAGCGCCTGCCGCGTAGGTCACGGCGGCCGCGGCCAGGCCAATGGCGAGCTGGCGCAACGCCGAGAAGATCGCGGACCGGCCCGTGAACAGGCTGGTGCCGGCGCCGATCAGCATCAGGGCAATGCCGCTGGCCGCCACGCTGGTGGCGAGCGCCGGGGTGCCGGTCAGGGCGAAGAACGGCGCGACCGGCACGATCGCGCCCAGCGCGAACAGGAAGAACGACCAGGCCGCGGCATGCGAGGCCGAGCCGCCCAGTTCGTCGGGATCGATGCCGAGCTCCTCGCGCGCCAGCGTGTCGAGCGCGGTGTCCTTGTCGCTCAGGAGCCTGTCGGCCAGCGCCCGCGCCTGGACTTCGTCGATGCCCTTGGAGCGGTAGATCAGCACCAGTTCCTCCTTTTCTTCCTCGGGGATCTGGCGCAGCTCCTCGGCCTCGGTGGCGATCTGGCTGGCGTAGAGTTCGCGCGAGCTGGTCACCGACAGCCATTCGCCCATCGCCATCGAGCAGGCGCCGGCCACCAGCCCCGCAAGACCGGTGAGCAGCAGGGTGTTCTCCGACGACACCGCGCCCGCCACGCCCATCACCAGGCTGAGGTTGGACACAAGCCCGTCATTGGCGCCCAGCACTGCCGCGCGCAGCGAATTGCCGCCGCCGCGATGGCGTCCCTCGAGCAGCGCCAGGGTCGGCCCGGGCAGGCCGCCCGGTCCGGCGACCGCGGCCATGAGGCGCGCATGGCTGCGTTCGTCGGTCGGCAGTCCCCTGGCGCGGGCCTCGGGTTGGTTGTCGTAGCCGGTCTGGTCGCGGGCCTCGGTGGCGGCGACGGCAGGAATGACGAAGCCGGGCCCGAAGCGCCGCGCCATCCAGGCCAGCACACGCGCCCGCGCCGACGGGGCGGGCGTCGGGCCCTTGCCGAGGCGGCTCTGCCAGAAGGCGCCGTGTGCCTGCTCGACGGCGGCGAGGCGACGGAACACCTCGGCCAGGTTCGGATCCTTCTCGCTCTCGGCCAGCGCCGCGTAGATCGCCGCGCCGTCGACTTCGCCCTGGAGGTTGGCGCGATAGCGCTGCTGGGTATCCTTGTCGGCCATGTGTCCCTCGCGGCGGCTGGCGAGGAACGATGTCAGCCTGCTGCGAGGGCCGCGGTCAACCCGCGCGCGGTCGCGACAGCATGTCGGCGAGCAGGGCCTGCGAGCGCGTGCGGTCGTAGAGGCGCTGGTGCAGGAGCTGCCTGATCCGCGGCCCCGACGTCAGGTAGAAGCGCTCGTAGAGGAAGCCGCGGCCGGCCAGCGAGGAGCCGACAAAATCCCAGGCGAGCCGGAAGACCCGGACGCGCTCCTCGGCGGACGCGCCGTCGGCCCCGTGCAGCATTTCGTCGATCAGGGGTCTGAGCGTGGGATCGTCGAACTGGGCGCGGCTGGGCGTGGTCAGCAGGTTATGGCTGCCGATCAGGGTCAGGATCTCCGCCACCCGCGGCATCCAGGTCGGCAGGATCGCGCGGATCGGCTCGAGCACGGCGCTGCTCGGGAACCAGTAGCCGTCGGCGCGCTGTTCGGCTTGCTCCAGCGAGAGTTCGACCGCGTTGGCGGTCAGGCGCGCGTAGCAGGCGATCTCGCCCAGCATCTCGATCGTCGCCGGCGAATGGTCGCCGATCAGTTCGGCCATGCGGGTCGCCAGACCATAGGCGAACTCCAGCTTGGTGTGCGCCCGGATGGCCGCGTGCGTGACCATGTTGGCGGCGTAGCCGGTGTCGCGCATCGAGTTGTAGATCTTCACGTCGCCGTCGATGAACACGCGGTCCCACGGCACCACGACGTCGTCGAAAAGGCAGATCGCGTCCTGCTCGTCGAAGCGTGTCGACAACGGCTTGTCGAACGGATCGGCATCCGGCGCCGCGGCCGAATCGCGGCACAGGAACTTCAGCCCCGGCGTGTCGAGCGGAATCGCGAAGGCGACGGCGTAGTCCGTCGCGTCCGGGGGAATGGGCTGGCCAGGATAGACCGTCTGCTCGTCGGCATAGGGCGCCAGCGTCGCGAGCACCCGGGCGCCGCGCACGACGATACCGTCCTTCGTTTCGCCGACCTTGCGGACCGAGACCTTGTTGCCGGCGAGGCGGGCGTCGGTGCGTTTGTCGACCGTCGGCTGGATGATGGTGTGGGTCAGCGAGACGTCGCCGCGGGCGAGGAAGCGCTGGTAGTTCACGATGTTGCGCGCGCCGCGTTCGTTGCGCCCGTCGGCGCCGGCCCACACGTTGGGCGCCGAGGCGAAGGCCGAGAACTTCATGTTCATGTAGTCGGGCGTGCGGCCCATCAGGCCCATCGAACCTTCCGACAGCCGCACCAGCCCGGTATGGCGCCGCCTGAGCTCGTCCTTCGAGCGCGGCAGCATGTGGCTGACGTTGGTCGGCCCGCCGGCCGCGGCATCGTCGTAGAGGCACTCCGATGCGAAACGGTGCTGGCGGTCGAAGATTCCCGCCAGGCTCCGTGCGCCGCCACTCAGCTTGGGATGGCTGGTGACGTCCGCGATCCGCTCGCCGTCGACCCAGATTTCCCGTCTGGTCTTGCGCAGTCCCTCCAGGAACTGTGCGCCCGTCCGCGCACCCATATCGCTTCCTCCGACCTTTGGCAGCCCTTGTTACCGGCGGCCGCCGTTGAGATTTCGATCAGCCCTTGCCCGGCACGCCGAACACCGTGATCGCCATCACCAGGTAGACCGCGAGCAGCTGCACTCCGGTGAACCAGGTCGACTTGCCGTCGACCAGCAGGATGGAGGCGACGAATGTCGCCATCAGCACCAGGAAGACCTCGACGCCGGAAAAGGCGAGGCTGAGCGGGGCCGGCGCGATGGTGAGGCTCAGCAGGACCAGCAGCGGTGCCACGAACAGAGCGATCTGGGTCGTGCTGCCGACGGCGATGTTGATCGCGATTTCCATGCGATTGCGCATGGCCATCAGCACCGCTGTGCTGTGCTCGGCGGCGTTGCCCACCACCGCCACGACGACCACGCCCACGAACAGGTTGGTCAATCCGAGTGCCTTCGAGGCGTGCTCCACCGTGGCCACCAGGATCTCGCTCATCCAGACGATCAGCAGGGTGACGACCAGCATGACGGTGACGGTCATCGCCATCGACCAGCCCGCGTCGTGGCCTTCGCCGTGGCCCGTCTCGCCCTGGAACAGGTGGGCATGGGTGCGCAGCGAGAACACCAGGCTCAGCAGGTAGACCGCGAGCAGGATGATCGACACGACCACGCTGAAGGTCACGGACTGGCTCACGAACTTGCCGTCGCCGATCACGGCGACGACCGAGGGAATGAGGATGGCCATCGCCGCCAGCGCCATCATGCCGATCTGTGCACGTGCGCCGATCGTGGCGAAGGTCTGGACCGGATGGCGCAGGCCGCCCGCCAGGAAGGCGGCGCCCATCACCAGCAGGAGATTGCCGATGATCGAGCCGATGATCGACGCCTTGACGACGTCGAGCATGCCGGCGCGCAGCGCCACCAGGGCGATGATCAGTTCGGCGGCATTGCCGAGGGTGGCGTTGAGGAAGCCGCCGATCGCGTCGCCGGTGCGGGCGGCGAGCTTCTCGGTGGCGAGGCCCAGAAGACCGGCCAGGGGAACGATCGCCACGCAGGCCAGGACGAAGCCCAGCAGGCCGCTTTCGGGAGAGGCGTGATGGACCCACACCGTTGCCGGAACGGCGATCAGCAGCCAGGCAAGCGGCGCCTCGCTCAGCACGTTCTTCAGGATCTTCATGTCAGCCTCCCCGCCCTGTCGTCCATCATAGGCACGTCGGGGTCGGCTCGTCTGCCGTTCAGGCCGCCCGGCGCTCCTGGCTGGCCGCGGCCAGCACCATCGCCGCACATTTCTCGCCGATCATGATGCAGGGCGCATTGGTGTTGCCACTGGTCAGGGTCGGCATGATCGAGGCGTCGGCGACGCGCAGGCCGTCAATGCCGCGGACGCGGAGCTCGGGATCGACGACGGCCATCGGATCGTTGCCCATCTTGCAGGTGCCGACCGGGTGATAGGTGGTCTCGGCGTTGTTGCGCACCCACTCGAGGATCTGCTCGTCGGTCTGCGCGGCGATGCCGGGCGCGATCTCCTCGCCGGTCATCTCCTTGAGCGGCGAGGTCGCCATCAGCTCGCGGCCCTTGCGGATGGCCGCCAGCACGCCCTCGCGGTCGGCGCGGGCCGACAGGAAGTTGAAGCGGATCGCCGGCGCCTCGGCCGGGTCGGCCGACTTGATGTGGATCGAGCCGGTGCTCTCCGAGCGCAGCACGTTGACGTTCATGGTGATGCCGCGCTGGGCGGAGATGCGGCGCTCGTGACCGACCCGCTCGTACAGGAATGGCGCGATGGAGATGGTCGCGTCCGGCGTCTCGAGTCCCGGCCGCGTGCGGAAATAGAGACGGATCGGCACTGCCGTCGAGGCCAGGAAGCCTTCGCCCCACAGCGCATACTTGATCGCCTCGCGCGCCAGCCGCCAGCCGCGGGCGTTGTCGTTGAACGTGGCATTGCGCGCCGTGATCGCGAACTTCACGCGCGGGGAATAATGATCGCGCAAATTCTCGCCGACGCCCTTCAGTTCGTGGACCGGCGTGATACCGAGCGAGTGCAGGAGATCGGGCTGGCCGATGCCCGAAAGTTCCAGCAGCTTGGGCGAATTGATCGAGCCGCTGCTCACGATCACCTCGCGCGCCGCCCGCGCCTCGCGCTTCTCGCCGCCTGCGGCATAGCGCACGCCGACGCAGCGCTTGCCCTCCAGGATCAGGCTCTCGGCCAGCGCGCCCTGCTCGATGGTGAGGTTCTTCCGCCCGCGCGCCGGATCGAGGTAGCAGTAGGCCGTGCTCTGCCGCCGTCCCCGGGAGATCGTCACCTGCGACATCCCGATGCCTTCCTGCGTGGGCCCGTTGAGGTCGGGATTGAACGGCAGGCCGATCTTGCCCGCCGCCTCGATCATCTTTTCCAGCAGCGGCACCTTGTGGCGCGGCGTGTCGGTGATCCGGAGCGGTCCCGAGCGGCCGCGCAGCTCTTCCGAGCCGCCGTCGTAATTTTCCATCTTCTTGTAGACCGGCAGCACGTCCTGCCAGCTCCAGCCGCGATTGCCGAGCTGCGCCCAGTGGTCGTAGTCCTGGGCCTGGCCGCGGATATAGACCATGCCGTTGATCGAGCTCGAGCCGCCGAGCATCTTGCCGCGCGGCACCTCGATGCGGCGGCCGCCCGAGCCTTCGTCGGGTTCCGACGTGAAGCACCAGTTCACCGCCGGCAGGTCGATCATCTTGGAAACGCCGACCGGGACGCGCGACCAGAAATAGCCGGAGCCTTCGGTGCCGGCCTCGAGCAGCAGCACGCGATGGGCACCGCTCTCGCTCAGGCGCGCGGCGATCGTCGCGCCCGATGAACCGGCGCCCACGACGATGTAGTCAAAGATCTCGGCGTTGACGGTTCGCATGGTGGCTTGGCTCCGTGAACTAGACCGCAAGCGGTTCACTTAGGATGGAAGCCGCTCTAGGGTGCGGGCAACAAAAAACAGGAAACGCCCCGAGATGACGTCCGCTCTGCGGCGTCAGGGACTGGTGATCGTCGCCACCCTGGCCACTGCCTATGTCGCCAGCCACTTCTTCAGGGCGGCCAATGTCACGATCGGCCTCGACCTGATGCGCGACTTGCGCATCGGGCCCGAAGCGCTGGGTGCACTGACCGGTGCCTTCTTCTTCGGCTTCTCGGCCATGCAGATTCCCTGTGGCTTTTTTCTCGACCGCTTCGGGCCGCGGCGCACCGTCTGCGGGATGCTGGCGCTGGCGGTGATCGGCGCCACGATCTTCACCCTGGCGCCCAGCTGGCCGCTGCTGCTGAGCGGCCGGGCGCTGATGGGCGCGGGCTTCGGGATCATGCTGATCGGCACAATGGTGGTGATCTCGCGCTGGTTCCCGCCCGACCGCTTCTCGACTCTCGCCGGCATGGTCCTGTCGATCGGCCTGGTCGGCAATCTGCTGGCGACCACGCCGCTCGCCTGGGGCACCGAGCAGATCGGCTGGCGCGGCGTGTTCGGCCTGGTGGTGGGCTTCACCGCGCTCGCTGCCATCGCGGTCTGGCTGGTGGTGCGCGATGCGCCGCCCGGCCATCCGTTCCTCGCGCGCAAGGTCGAGACGCCGGCAGAATTGTTGCGCGGCCTCGGCGAGGTGCTGCGCAATCCGCGCCTGCCCTACATCCTGACGCTCAATTTCTGCAATTACGCCTGCACCTTCACCGTGCAGGGCCTGTGGGGCGGGCCGTTCCTGCGCGAGGTCCATGGCCTCACCATCATCCAGTCGGGCAACGTGCTGCTTTCCGCCGTCATCGCCTACCAGTGCGGCATGCTGTGCTTCGGGCCGCTCGACCGGCTGCTCGACACGCGCAAATGGATCGCCATCGGGGGCACCCTGGCGATCGCCGCCATCCTGGCCGCGCTCGCGGTGGCCAGCGCGCCGCCCTTGTGGCTGGTGGTGGGCGCGATCGTCGGCATCGGCTTCTTCAGCGCCTCCAGCACCATGGTCATGACTCACGGCCGCGCGGTCTTTCCCGACCGATTGATCGGCCGCGGCATGTCGACCATGAACACCTGCGTGATGCTGGGCGTGGCCTGCATGCAGACCCTGTCGGGGGTGATCCTCGGCCTGTTCCAGCCCCTGGCCGACGGGGCACGCTCCGAAATCGCCTACCGCACCCTGTTCGGATTCATGTGCTGCGTGCTGATCGTCGCGGTGTCGATCTACAGCCGCGTGCTCGACGTGCGGCCAAGCGACGAACTCCGGGACGCGCTGAAGACGAGATCCTGATTCGCGAGCCCAATTCAGTGGCCTGATCCACGGGCCAGACTCGGCGACGCGCGCCTGTCAACGCCTGAGTAAAATTGCATCGGCTGGCCGGAGTAAAAGTACATCACGGCTGATGGCAGGA
>CAYZQZ010000185.1:0-7495 GCA_964480235.1 uncultured Reyranella sp.
CGCGTTTCCTGGTCCACGAAAAGGTCTATCCGGAGTTCGTCGAGAAATTCACGGCCTACGCCAGGAACGTGAAGGTCGGTAACGGCCTCGACAAGGACACGCGCATGGGGCCGCTGGTCGCCGAGCGCCGCCTGCACGCCATGGACAGCTTCGTGAGCGACGCCATCTCGAAGGGCGCCAAGATCCAGACGGGCGGCCAGCGCAAGGGCAACAAGGGTTACTTCTACGAGCCGACCGTCATGACCGACGTGCCGCTCTCGGCCAAGATCATGAACGACGAGCCGTTCGGCCCGCTGGCGCCGATCACGTCGTTCAAGGATTTCGACGGCGTGATGAAGGAAGCCAACCGCCTGCCGTGGGGCCTCGCGGCCTACGCCTACACGAAGAACAGCAAGACCATGGCGCGAGTGGGCGACGCCTTCGAGAGCGGCATGGTGTCGATCAACCACCACGGCCTTGCCCTTCCCGAAGTGCCGTTCGGCGGCATGAAGGATTCGGGCTACGGCTCGGAGGGCGGCACCGAGGCGCTCGAGGCTTACCTCAACACCAAGTTCGTCTCGACACTCGGGATGTAGGCCGTCGCGCCCTTAAGAAGGATCGAGAAGGGCTGATCGCGGGCGCGATCAGCCCTTTTTCGTCAATCGACCTTGGCGCCAGATGCCTTCACGATCGGAGCGAACCGCTGCTCCTCGGCACGGCGATAGGCGATCGTATCGGGGACGCTCTTCCACAACGGCGTTGCTCCGTTTTTCAGGTACGCCTTCTTGACGTCATCGCTGTCGAGGGCCTGCTTGGCGAGGCTGTTCAGCTTGTCGACGATCGCTGGCGGAAGTCCGGCAGGACCGCAAATGCCGCCCCACGAGTTGATGTCAAAGCCCGGCAGGAACTCCGCCATCGTGGGCACGTCGGGCGCCATCGGGCTGCGCTCCGTCGAGGTGACGCCGAGGCCCCACACCTTGCCGCCGGCCATTTGCGCAAGGGACCCGGGAATGTTGTCGAAGATCATGTCGACCTGATCGGCCAGCAGATCCTGGATGGCCGGTGCGCTGCCGCGATAGGGCACATGCAGGATGTCGATGCCGGCCAGCGAGGCGAAGAGAGCTCCGCTCAAATGCACGGTCGTGCCGGCGCCCGACGATGCGTAGGAGATCTTGCCCGGATTCTGCTTGGCCATCGCGATGAGTTCCGGCACCGTCTTGGGGCCGAGGCTCTTGCGCACGATCAGCAAGTTCGGCAGCGACCACAGCATCGTGACCGGCGTGAAATCCTTGTCGGCGTTGAAGGGCAGCTTCGCGTAGAGCGTCGTTGCGATGGCATGGGAAGACACGCTCATCAGGCCAATCGTGTAGCCGTCGGGCGCCGACTTCGCGATCGCGTCCGCGCCGACATTGCCCCCGGAGCCGCCGCGGTTTTCGACGATGAACTGCTGGCCTGTGATCTCCGTCAGCTTCTGGCAGGCGATGCGGGACAGCACGTCGGTCGGGCCGCCGGCGGGGAACAGGTTGATGTATTTGACGGGCTTGCTGGGCCACTCGTCGGCGGCTCTGGCAATGCCGGACGCGATCATCGGGGCGGCCAGCGCACTCCCGGACAACATGAGAGCCCGCCGGCGCGGCAATGCAATATTCTTCACGAACGCTTCTCCTACGCTTGAACGGGAGGGCGTCTAACATGAAAGGGGCCGCGAATTGCGGCCCCTTTCGATCGAGAGTCGGGTTTTCGGAATTTCGCAGGCTGCGAGGTTCACTCTACCTTGGCGCCCGAAGCCTTGATGACCGGGGCGAACTTCTTCTCGTCGGCGGCCCGGAAGGCGGCGGTGTCGGCGGGGGTCATCCAGATCGGGGTTGCGCCCTGCTGCTCGAAGGCAGCCAGCACGCGCTTGCTTTCGAGCGCCTTCCTGGAAAGGGCCGAGAGCTTCTCGACCATCGGTGCCGGCATGCCGGCGGGCCCGCAGATGCCGCCCCACGAGGTGATCTCGAAGCCCGGGATGTATTCGGCGATCGTCGGGATATCCGGCACGGCCGGATGGCGCTTGGCCGAGGTCACGGCAACGCCGCGCACCTTGCCGCCACGCATCAGGCCGAGCGGGCCCGGGATATTGTCGAACATCATGTCGGTCTGGTTGGCCAGGATGTCCTGGTAGGCCGGCGCGCTGCCCTTGTAGGGAATGTGCAGCAGATCGACCTTGGCCATCTGCTTGAACATCTCGCCGGTCAGGTGCGGCGTGGTGCCCGAGCCCGACGAGGCGAAGGTGTACTTGCCGGGATTCTTGCGCGCGAGATCGATCAGGTCGGGAATGGTCTTCACCGGCAGCTCGAGCCGAACCATCAGCATGTTCGGCACCGACCACAGCATGGCAACGGCGGTGAAGTCCTTGTTCACGTCGAACGGCAGCTTGCCGTAGAGCGTCGGCGCGATCGACTGCGAGGCCACGGTGTACAGGCCGATCGTGTAGCCATCGGGGGCCGATTTTGCGATCGCATCGGTACCGACATTGCCGCCGGAGCCCGCCTTGTTCTCGACGATGAATTGCTGGTTCGTCATCTCGGATAGTTCGGCGCAGACGATACGTGAAAGCGTGTCGGTTGGGCCGCCGGGCGGGAAGACGTTGATGTAGCGAACCGGCTTGTTCGGCCAGTCGTCGACTGCGCGGGCGACGCCCGACGCGAGCATGGGGGCCGACAGCGCACTGCCGGCGAGGACCAGAGCGCGACGGCGGGGTAAGCTGAACTTACTCATTAGGGACGTTCCTCCTGTTTGTCTTTTTCACTTGAAGTGCATTTTATAGGAGCGCCCTGCGAAACTGCAACCGAAGGAAGCCTCGTAGATGGCTGATAGCGATGAATTGGGCGGTGCGTGGAAGGTCCCACCCAGCCGCTACCTGGCAAGCCGGCCGGTCGAGCACGCGGTGGGCGCCCCGATTTCACAGTACGTAACAATGGAAGATGGCTGCCGTTTGGCGCTCGATGTCCTGCTGCCGGACGGCGATCGCGGCCGCCGGTGGCCCACGGTGCTGATCCTCACACCTTATATCCGGCGCTTCGAACTGGCGGCGGGGACGACCGGCGTCGAGCCATCGCCCAATACCTGGCGCTACCGCGACATGTTCGTACCGCGAGGCTATGCGCTGGTCGTGGTCGACGCGCGCGGCACCGGCGCCTCGTTCGGCACGCGCGATTCCTTCCGGTCCCCGCGCGAGCGGGCCGACTACAGGACGATCGCCGACTGGATCGTGGCGCAGTCGTGGAGCGACGGTCGTATCGGGGCCACCGGCATTTCCTACCTCGGCGCCGCCTGCGACTTCCTGGCCAGCACCGGCCACAAGGCGGTGAAGGCGATCGCGCCCTTGTTCGCGGTCTGGGACACCTGGACCGACAACTATTATCCGGGCGGCATGCTGATCAAGCGGCTGGCGCTCGTCTACGACGAGCTGATGCTGGCGCTCGATCACGACAAGCGCGAGCTGCGCCAACAGTTCTCCTACTTCGCCAATCCGGCGCTGCTCGGCCCGCAGCCGGTTGATGAGGACCCGGACGGTGCGCTGGCGCGCGAGGCGGTGAAGCGGCATCTCGCGAATTTCCGCATGCCCGACTTCATCACCGAGTTCAGATGCCGCGACGATGCGCTGCCCTACGATCCGTCCTTCACCAGCGCCTCGTTCAGTCCCTACAACTATCTCGACGAGATCCCGCAGGACATCGCGGTCTATGCGGTGTCGGGCTGGATGGACGGCGCGGGCTATGCCAACGGCACGCTGTCGCGCTTTCTCACCTTGCCCAATGCCGAGCGCCGCGTACTGCTGGGGCCGTGGGACCACGGTGCGCGGGTGAACGCCTCGCCGTGGCGCGCCCGGCCGGAGCCCGAGTTTCCGGTACTGGGCGAGGTGCTGCGCTTCTTCGATCAGCATCTCGCCGGCCGCGACACCGGCCTCCTCGAAGAGCAGCCGGTTCACTACTTTGCGGTCCATGCCGAGGAGTGGCGGGCGGCCGGGGACTGGCCGCCACCTGTCCAGACCCGGCAGTTCTTCACCGCGCCGGCCCACCAACTGGTCGCGTCGCGTCCGAACGAGCCCTCGTCGGAGACCTATCGCGCCGACTTCACCGCCGGCAGCGGCACCCAGACACGCTATGAGCGAATCGCGGGCATCGATGCCACGAACTACTACGCCGACTGGAAGGACCGCGACGCGAGGCTGCTCTCCTTCACCACCGCGCCGCTGGACGCGCCGATGGAAATGGCGGGACATGCCGTCGTGTCGCTCTGGCTGTCGTCCAGCGAGCCCGACGCGGCGGTGTTCGCCTATCTCTCGGAGGTCGAGGCTGACGGGCCAAATGGAGGGGCGGTGCGCTACGTCACCGAGGGAGTGTTGCGCGCCATTCATCGCGCCGAGGCCCCGGCGCCGCGCAACTACCGAACCACCTGGCCCTGGCGCAGTTTCTCACGCGCTACGGCCAAGCCCATGCCACCCGGTGAGCCGCAGCTGCTGCGCTTCGCCCTGCTGCCGACCGCGTGGCGCTTCGCTGCTGGCAGCCGGCTGCGCTTGTCGATCGCCGGTGCCGACGCCGATCACTTCGTGCAGACACCGCACGGCCGGCCGCCCACGCTCACGCTCGCAAGCGGCGGCGAGCAGGCGAGCGTACTGGAGCTGCCGCTCGCCGCGGCGATCGAGCGCTAGGTGGTGCGGGCGCATGGGCCCGCATCCCCCTGCCAGTTCAGTGATATTCAGGTAGCCGTGGTCCAAAGGCCGGGACCTCAGCTGGATCGTCACTGCTCGGCATTCGGCGGCGCTCGAGCCTCAGTGCAGCACGTCCTCGTGCAGCGCCGCCATCAGCCCGGGGTTATCGCGGTAGTCGACCGGCACGCCGACGACCACGGGCCCGTTCGTCGCCATTGCCTGGCGCAGGACGGGCGCCAGCTGGTCGGGCGTGTCGATCCGCAGACCGCACGCGCCCATGGACTCGGCGAACTTGACCACGTCCACGGGACCGAAGTGCACGCCGGAATCGCGACCATAGGCCGCCACCTGCTGGATGCCCACCATGTTGTAGCTGCCATCGATCCACACGACATGGACGAAGTTGCATTTCAGCCGCACTGCCGTCTCGAGCTCGACCGCCGAGAACAGGAAGCCGCCATCGCCCGATACCGAGACGACCTTGCCGCCCGGATCGGCGAGGCAAGCCGCGATGGCCCATGGCAAGGCGACGCCAAGGGTTTGCTGGCCGTTGCTGATCATGATCTGACGTGGCCGATGGCTGATCAGGTGGCGTGCCATCCAGATATGGAAAGAACCCATGTCCGAGCACAGCGTCGCCCCCTCGTCGAGCAGGCCCTGCAAGGCGTGCACGAGCTGCAGCGGATGGACGGGCGCGCCGCGATGCCGGGCTGCCGCCGCCGCCAGACCTTCGCGCTCGCGCCTGATGGCCGACAGCAGCTCGGCCTGGGCCGGCCGCGGCCGATCCCTGACCAGCCCGGCAAGCGCCTGGAGGGTGGCGGCGATGTCGCCCACCAGCTCGATGTCGGGGCGGTAGTGGGTGTCGATGTCGACGGGCACGCAGTCGATATGGACGAGCTTGCGCGTGCGGCCGCGGTTCCACAGCGCCGGATCGTATTCGACCGGGTCGAAACCGATCGTGACCACCAGATCGGCCGCGTCGAGCAGGAGGTCGGCGGGCTGGTTGTGGAACAGGCCGACACGGCCGGCGAAGCAATCGAGCCGCTCGCGCGGCAGCACGCCTGCCGACTGGTAGGTTCCGGCGACGGCAAGACGTGCCTTGGCAAGCAGCGCCCGGACGGCCGCCGTCGCAGCAGGGCGACTGGCCAGCATGCCGAGCAACAGCACAGGCCGCTCGGCCGCATCGATCAGGTGGGCAACAGCGGCAATCGCGCTGGCATCTGCGGCACCCAGCAACGCCGGAGCCGCCGGCGCGAGTATTGGGCCCGATGCCGGAGCCTTCATGATGTCCTTGGGCAGGCTGACGAATGCCGCTCCCGGCCGGCCCGACTCGGCGGCGCGGAAGGCACCGGTCAAGACTTCCGACACGGCGCTCACCGCATCGATCTCGGCGGCATACTTGGTGACCGGCCGGAGCATCGCGACCGTGTCCATGCTCTGGTGCGTCCGCTTCAGCCGCTCCGACACAGGCACCGCGCCGCCGAGGGCCACCATGGGATCGCCTTCCGTGTTGGCAGTGGCCAGTCCCGTCGCCAGATTCGAACACCCCGGTCCCGACGTCACGAGGACGACGCCGGCCTTGCCGGTGAGACGGCCCAGCCCGCCGGCGATGAACGTGGCGTTCTGCTCGTGGCGGCAGACGACGGTCTTGATCCGGGAATCGACGAGCGCATCGAACACCGGATCGACCTTGGCGCCGGGAATGCCGAAGACGTACTCGACGCCCTGCGCCTCGAGATGCTTCACCAGGAGGCGCGCGCCGGTGAGTTCGCTGCTCATCGGCGTTTCGTCCTGGCTTTGGGTTTGCCGGCCTCGGCATCAACCTCGTCGAATGCTTCTTTCATGGTCATCAGCGCGTTGGTGGCGGCGGGAAAGCCGCAATAGGCGATCATTTGCGTGATGATTTCGGTGACTTCGGCGCGCGAGGCGCCGCAGCGCAGCGCGGCCTTCACGTGCAGCCTGAGTTCCGGTAGCGCGAAGCCCTGCACCGTCAATGCCGCGACCGTGCAGAGTTCCCGCGTCTTCAGATCGATAACGTTGCGCGTGTAGAGCTCGCCGAACGGAAAAGTGACGTTCACCCAGGCGAACTCCGGCGACAGCGACTTGATCTTGCGGATGTAGGCGTCGGCCATCGGGCCGAGCTGGCGACGGATCTCGTCCATCCCGCGCCGATATTCGGCCGACTTCTCGTCGTGCTTGTTCGCAGAAATTTTCTTCGATCCCGCCTTGGACTTCGCCATCGCCGGAATTCTCCATCTTTGCGTTGCGGGCCACTGTACCTCACGCGCCCGATCGAACGAACGGAATACGCTCAACGCCGTGTTCGCTGGGTCTCCTCGTCATTCGATCGCCTTGTCGGCGCGGACAGGATCTCGCCGGCGCTCATACAGTGCCTACGATCAAGAATCCTTCCGCTTCTGTTGCCGTTACGGCCTAGGTCGCGCCGCCACCGTTCACGGCGATCATCTGGCCGTTAATGTAGGCGCCGGCATCGGACACCAGCAGGCGCGCGGCAGCCGCCACTTCGGCCGGCTTGCCCATGCGGCCGAGCGGTACCTTGGCCAGCGCCTCCTTGCGGGCATGCACCGATGCATTGTTCTCCTCGGCGTCGGGCGCGATCGGGCCGGGCGAGATGATGTTGGTCGTCACGCCCTTCGGGCCGAACTCCATGGCCAGCGACTTGGTGAGGCCCCACACGCCATGCTTGGCGACGGAGACCGGCACTCGGCCGGCATGGCCGTGGATCGCATTCATGCCGGCGAAGTTGACGATGCGGCCCCAGCCCTTCTTCACCATGCCGGGCAGGCAGGCGCGCGACAG
>CAYZQZ010000186.1:0-7447 GCA_964480235.1 uncultured Reyranella sp.
CGCTGCTGGTCGGAGCGGTGCTGGTCGCCGTCGGCGGGCTGATGGTCAGCACCTTGCCTACGTTCTCGTTCAAGAAGGGCAGGGTGCCGCGTCACCTGGTGCTGCCGGCGCTCCTGGGGGCGGCCCTGGTCATGGGTATCGTCGTCAGCTCCCCGTGGATCGGCCTTTCCCTGCTGGGGCTGGTCTACGTCTGTCTGATCCCGTTCAGCTGGTTCACCTACCGCCGTCACGCCCGGCAGGACGCCTCTGGTGGAGAGATCGTTCCCCTGCGTGCTGTCGATCCGGGCGCGTCGCGCGATTGAAGATGTGGTCGGGACGGCCTACTTTCGCCGCATTAATTATTATATTTCAAAAACTTATGAGTTTTTCCTAATATTTTGCATTGACCGGAAACCAATCCGAACGTATCGTTGCGAGACAGGAGACGCGCAGGTACCGGCCCCTCCGGCTGCCTGGGCTCATTATCGATTCCGCCCGAGCAGGGCGGCGTCCAATTCGTGGGTTTGGAGATTTTGAGATGCTGTCCATCTTTCGTCGTCTCGCGAAGAATGAAAAAGGGGCCACGGCGATCGAATATACGCTGATTGCCTCGCTGATTGCCGTCGCCGCCATTGCCTCGATGCGGACCGTTGGCGGCAAGGTCACCAACGTCCTGACCAATGTGTCGAACTCGATGTCCTGAGCCAGACGCTCCGGGATTTGTTTCAGAAGGGCGGTCTAGCAATGGGCCGCCCTTTTGATTTGACCTCTATTAGCAGTATCAAGATCGAATATTTCTCTTTATTTATAATGTTTTAGAGCCTTGGCTTGATGTATCGATGAAAATATCATTTGTAACGATATTTTACGCTGTCATTTGTCTCGTTTGTCGTCGATGCATTCTTTAGGAAGTTTGTCCTCAAGACATTTCCATAAGCTACTCAAATAGCGGCAAAAAGGGCGAATACCAGACAGCAGGATGCGGCCGTGTCAGGCCGCAAGTCGGATGGGTGTCGGATGTCGCCGTTTGCGCTTCTTCAGACCGGCTGCCTGGCGGCCTTTGCCCTGCTGCTGCTTGGCGCGGCTTGGCAGGATTTCCGATCCATGCGCATCGGCAATGCACTGTCCGCAGGTGTCGTGGCGGCCTTTGCCGTTTGGCTGGTCGGCGGGCTCCTTTCAGGCAAGCTGCCTCCCTCGCAAGCGCTGGCCGCCATCGGTTGCGGCTTCGCGGTGTTCGCCGTCGCCGCGCTGGGTTTTGCCGCCGGAATCCTGGGTGGGGGCGACGTGAAATTGCTAGCAGCAGCCAGCCTGTTCGCCGGCCCAGCGCTGCTCCTGGACTTCCTGCTGATTACCGCCGTCGTCGGCGGAGTGCTCGGCCTTGCCATGCTGGCGGGCGTGCCGATCGGACCCGACGCCGCCATTGCACCCAACGGCACCGTGCGCGGCCGTTTGCGCCGCGGTCTGCCCTACGGACCGGCAATCGCTGCCGGCGGTCTGTGGACCGCCTTCGCCCTGACGTCGGCCTGAGGATCAAATCGCCATGAACAGCAAGCGCGTCGTTTTCCTTCTGCTGGCCGTCATTGTCGCGGGCGCGACGGCCTTCCTGGCGCGCGCCTGGCTTCAGAACGAGCGTGCTGCGCTGATGGAGCAGGCGGGTAAGGGACGTCCGACACCCGCGGCGCCGGCGCTACAGGTCCTGGTCGCCAAGAACAACTTGCGGGTCGGCCAGCTCATCAAGCCCGACGATCTGCGCTGGCAACCCTGGCCGGCCGGCAACCTGTCGCCGGCCTATGCGGTCGAAGGCAAGCGCCCGATCAACGACTTCGTCGGCGCCGTTGTCCGTACGTCAGTCGCAGCCGGCGAGCCGGTCACCGAAGCCCGGCTGGTGCTGGCCAACACCCGCGGATTCATGGCCGCCGTGCTGAAGCCAGGCATGCGCGCTGTCAGCGTGCCGGTCACGGCGACCTCGGCCGTATCCGGCTTCATCTATGCGGGCGATCGCGTGGATGTCCTGCTGACCCACGTGCTGAACGGCGGCGACGGGCAGCGCAACGCCACCGAGACGATCCTGCTCAACGCGCGCGTCATCGCGATGGATCAGAAGATCGACTTCTCGCCCGGAGACAAGCCGGACGTCGCCAAGACAGCGACCCTGGAACTCACTCCAAAGCAGAGCGAGATCGTGACGCTCGCGATCAAGATGGGCGACCTCTCGCTCGTGCTGCGGAGCCTTCAGTCGGACGGCGACATGGACGGCGCGGCCGCCGAGAACGCACCAGCCGAGTTGGGCGACAGCTTCATCCGGGACAATCAGGTCAGCCGCCTTATCGGTCAGGGACCGACACCCAAGGAAGCGGCACGGGCAGTGTTCGTGCTGCGCGGTGGCCAGCGATCCAAGCAGGACCTCGACGGCAGCACCGTCGGTGACGCGGCGGATGGCAAGGTCCCTGACGGCAAGACGCCCGACGGCAAGCCGTCCGACACTCGCGCAGGCACGCGCAACATTACGTTCACCCGAACCAACCCGGGGCAACAATGAAAGCGATTTCTTTTCTGTCGCCGGCAACCGCTCCCCTGCGGTGCTTCGGTTCGTCGCTGGCGCTGTTCGCAGCGCTGGCCTTAGCCCTGCAACCCGGTCTGTCGCTCGCACAGATCCAGGTGGTCGATCCCGACCAGCCGGCGGCAAAGGCGCTGCCAAAGGCCACGCCGCCTGCCAAGGCCAAAAAGGTATCGCGCCACACGCCGACCGACAACGTCTCCGACGAACTCAACCGTCGTGAGGCCGAGCGCGTCGCGCAGATGATGCAGGTGCAGTCGGCTCCGACGGCCGCGACCCCGATTGCGCCCAACAAGGCGGCGCCGGCCGCCACCGCGCCGTCCGGCGCCCCGGCCATGGAGGTCGTTCCGCGCGTCGTGCCGTCGACGTCGGCCAGGCCGGTCGAGGAGAAGTCGATCGACGCCAAGGCCAACCCCGATCCATCGGAGCCGCCGACGATTGCGTCCATCCCGCCGCGCGCTCCCGTGATGACGGCTTCGCTCACGCCCGATCTCACGACGTCGCCGCCGGGAGTGACGCCGGGTCAACCGGCCTTGACGTCGCCGATCGTGTCCGCGCCCACTGTTCCGCCGGCGCCGCAGACCCGGCCGCAGCAACCGGTCGCTCAACAGCCGATGCCGCGGCTTGCACAGACCACTCCGCCTGCACCGGTGCCCGTCCAGCCTCAGGCCCCGACCGGTGGGGCGCCATCGGCCACCACCGTTGTGACCGGCGCGCCGAGCCGCAGCTTTGCGCAGAGCCAGCTGGTTCCGACCCAGCAACCGACGCTGACGCTGGAGATCAACAAGGGTACTGCGCTCAAGCTGCCCGGGCCGGCGGCTACCGTCTTCGTGGCAGCGCCTGACATCGCCGACGTGCAGGTCAAGTCGCCTACGATGATCTACGTCTTCGCCAAGAAGCCGGGCGACACCGTGCTCTACGCCGTCGACGACCAGGACCGCGTGCTGCTCAACACGATCGTCAGCGTCACCTCGCCGGTATCGCGGATGAAGGCGACGCTCGATACGCTCTATCCCAACAATCAGGTGACGTTCGAGAACCAGGGCGAAACGATCGTGCTGGGCGGTACGGTCCGCTCCGCTCAGATCGCCGAGGACGCCCGACGAATGGCGCTTCAGCACGTCAACGGCAATCCCTCGAAGGTCGTCAGCACGATCCGGGTGGACGCGCCGAATCAGGTCCAGCTGCGCGTCAAGGTGGCCGAGGTCAGGCGCGAGGCGCTGAAGCGCGTCGGCATCAACTGGCAGAACATCAACGGACTGGGCATTGCCCCGTTGATCGGCACGTTGAACGGCGGCTTCGCCATCTCGACCATTACGGCGACCGGCGGCGCGGCATCGGCCGCTGCGCGTATCCAGGGCGGAAACTTTGATACTGTGCTCGACTTTCTCGCGACCAACAATGAAGCGACCATCCTGGCGGAACCCAATCTCGTGGCCATGTCCGGCGAGGTGGCAAGCTTCCTGGCCGGCGGTGAGATTCCCATCATTGCGCCCCAGGCGGGCGTGGCGACGTCGACCTTCTCGGTCGCGTACAAGCAGGTGGGCGTGAGCCTCGCCTTTACGCCGACGATTGTCGGAGAGCGCATCAACCTCAAGGTGGCGCCGGAAGTCAGCCAGCTTTCCTCCACCGGCTCGATCAACGTCCCGCTGACGGCCACCGCCGTCGTGACCATTCCTGCCGTTCAGACCCGACGTGCATCGACGACGATCGAATTGGGCAGTGGGCAGAGTTTCGCCATCGCCGGATTGCTGCAGTCGACGTCGCAGCAGGACATCAAGAAGCTGCCCTGGCTCGGCGACGTGCCGATCCTCGGCGCCCTGTTCAAGTCGGATGCCTATCAGCGCGCGGAGACCGAACTCGTCATCGTTATCACGCCGTATTTCGTCGAGCCCAGCAGCGGCCACCTGAAGACGCCGCTGACGGGCCGGGTTCCGCCGACCGACGCCGACCGGATTCTGTTCCAGCGCTACAACCATCCGACTCCGCCGCAGCGTATGTCGGGCCGTGCCGGGCCGCAGGCCGCGGGCCCGACTGCCGGCTTCAAACTGGACTAGGAGTTCGCCATGCGTCCTGCTTTGATCCTTCTCTTCATCGCCGGCGTTCTCGCCGCCTGCGACAATCCCGTGGCGAACCAGGCCGCGGTCGACACGCGACATGATCCCGTGAGGGCCGATTCGATGGTCTCGATCGGCTTCAGGCCGGGCGTCGGCGCGCTCGATAGTTCCCAGGTCTCCCACCTTCGATCGATGGTGGCTGCCGGCCGCGCGAGCCAGCGCGACGAGTTTACGGTCGTAACTGACGGCAGCGGAGGAGCCCTGCAGAACATGCGGGCCCAGCACGTTCGCCAGAGTCTGTCGAACGCCGGCGCACGCTGGGTTTCCACCTCGGTGGAACCGGCCATGGCAATGGGACCCGATCAGGTCGTGGTGGTGCGCTCCCAGTACCGTATCGGGGAGTTCAATTGTCCGAACCACAGCCCGGCATGGATCGGCAATCCGAGCGAGTCGGCCATGCCCGGCTTCGGTTGCGCCGACGCCTACAACATGGGCCAGATGCTGGCGCGTCCGCGCGATGCGGCGGTCGGTCGTGATCCGGGTCCGGCTGACGGCACCGTCAGCGCCGATGCCATCCAGCGGTACCGCGAGGGCCGGGTGCGCAGTGTTAACAGCAGCGGCATCAGCGGCGCCTCGCCGGTCCTGAGCGGCGGCGGCGGCTCTTCTGCTCCGACCCCACCTCCGGCGAACTGAGGTCTCCCGATGGCCGCATCAGCTCCCGCAACGCTCACTGCAGGCAGCGAGGATAAACCTGCCGTCAGCGCCATGGCGTTCATCGCCGACTCTGCCGCGCAGGCACGCGTGTCGTCAGAGTTGTTCAACATGACGCTCGGCAAGGCCAACGTGCGCGAAGGCTCGATCGACTCCGCGCTGGGATTGACCGAATGGCCGCGGGACCTCGATCTGCTGGTGATTGACATCGGTGACTCCTCCGATCCGATCGCCGACGCTGCCGCGCTCAAGACGGCAGTGCCCGGCAACTGCATCGTGATCGGCATCGGTCGAATCAATGACGTGGCGCTTTATCGCGATCTCCTGGCCCTGGGTTTCGCGGACTATCTGACGACGCCTATCTCGGAGGGCGCGTTGGGGCGGTCGGTCGAGCGGGCCCTGGAACACCGCGAACGTGGCGGCATGACGGTGGGCGCCAACAATGTTCCGAAGGATGCGAAGCCTCGGACTCTGTCGGTCATCGGCGCGCGTGGCGGCGTCGGCGCAACGACGGTGGCGATCACCATCGCCAGCATGCTGGGCACGCGGCTCAAGGAAGAGGTGCTGCTGATCGATTTCGACCTGCATTACGGATCGCTGATGCTGGCGCTCGACCTCGAGGCGATCGACGCACTTCGCGAGGCGCTCGACCAGCCCGATCGCATCGACGCCCTGTTCATCCAGCAGGTTGCACAAAAGAAGTCGGAATTCCTGTTTGCCATGGGTGCCGAAGAATCGTCCGCTGGCGGTTTTCAGGCGCGCCCGCATGCGGCCAACGATTTCCTGCGCTCGGTTCATCGCCGCTTCCGGTGGATTGTCGCCGACGTCCCGCGCGGCGATCCGGTCATCCAGCGCCAGGTCATCGAGGCCTCGACCGACATTCTGCTGATCACCGATCTCTCGTTGCCGGGCGTGCGCGATGCCATGCGCCTGCAGCAACTCGTGCACGACATTTCGCCCGGTGCGCGTCTCCACCTGGCGACCAGCGGCGTGGTCGATCAGCGCCGATCGGCAGTCAAGGTTGCAGACGTCGAGCGGACCCTGAAGCGCAAGGTCGATTGCCAAATCCCAGCCGACGCTGCGGCGGCGCTCGAAGCGGTCAATTTCGGCAAGCCGCTGGTCGAAGCCGCGCCGGGTAGCGGTATCGTCAAGGCGCTGCGTCCTCTTGTGTCGAACCTGGACACGCTTGCACCCGCCGGCGAGACGAAGACGACGGCGGCCGCCACGAGCGTGCTGCTGCGCTTTGCCCAGGGACTGAAGTCGAGGAAGAAGTAGTCGGCCATGTTCGGCTTGCGTAACAAGGGATCCGAGCCGGAAGCCGACGCGTCCGCCAGTCCGCTGGGACGAATCGGCCGGCGCAGCCCCATCGAGTCCCGAGGCGATGCCACGGCATCACCGGCAGCGGACCGTCAGGACCGTGTCGCGTTCGCGACGGCAAGCCTCGCCGACGCCGTCACACCGCGCCTCCGCGAGCTCGTCGCAAACGGCATCCCGCCGGGAGAGATAACGCGGCAGGCGGGCCTCCTCATTCAAGTTCATTTCCGCAGCAACGGCGTGATGCTGGCACCACTTGAACTGCGCGGTCACGTCGCGGAGGTTCTACGGCCGGTTCTGCCGGCCACCAGCTTCGCGTCCACGGCGCTGATCGACGATCCCAAGCAGGACCCAGAGAGCGATCGCTCTCCGGAGACTGTGGCCTTGCCCGAGCCTCGCGCGACCGTTGCCACGCCGATCGAGGGGCCCGCTTCCGGCACTCAGGCGGCGGTAAAGACAACGGCATTTCCGGTCGTCGAGGACCCCGCCAGCAAGGCGACAAGCGGTCTGTCGCGAACCAAGGTCGATCAGGCGCGCCGGGCGGTGCAGCCGCTGGTGATGTCGCGGATCGATCTCGCGGCGGCGGTCAGCCTGCCCCGGAAGGAACTCGTCCGCCAGCTCGAGACACTGGTCGGCGAGCTTCTCGTCGAACATCGAATCCAGCTCAACCGGCCCGAACAGGCGGATCTGGTCTATCAGATCGTCAACGACATGCTGGGGCTGGGTCCGCTCGAGCCGTTGCTCGAGGACGACGGCATCACCGACATCATGATCAACGGGCCCAAGCAGATCTACATCGAGAAGAAGGGCAAGCTCGAGCTCACTGGCG
>CAYZQZ010000187.1:0-7404 GCA_964480235.1 uncultured Reyranella sp.
ACCGCGACCACCGGGATGCCGAGACGGTTGGCTTCCTTGATGGCGATCTGCTCCTTGTTGGTGTCGATCACGAACAGGAGGTCGGGAACGCCGCCCATCTCCTTGATGCCGCCGAGCGCCTTGTTCAGGCTGTCGCGGTCGCGGGTGAGTTCCAGCAGCTCTTTCTTCGTGCGGCCCTTGGCCTCGCCCGTGAGCAGTTCGTCGAGCTGGCGAAGGCGGCGGATCGACGCAGAGATCGTCTTCCAGTTGGTCAGCGTGCCACCAAGCCAGCGATGGTTGATGTAGTATTGAGCGCTGCGCTTGGCGGCGTCGGCGATCGCATCGGACGCGGTTCGCTTCGTGCCCACGAACAGCACGCGTCCGCCCTTGCCGACCGTATCGGCAACCTTCACCAGCGCTTGATGCAGCAGCGGCACCGTCTGAGCGAGGTCGATGATGTGGATGTTGTTTCGGACGCCGTAGATGTAGGTGGCCATCTTCGGATTCCAGCGGTGGGCCTGGTGACCGAAGTGGCAGCCAGCTTCCAGGAGCTGACGCATGGTGAACGTTGGCAACGCCATGAAAAGTAGTCCTTTTTTCCGGTTGAGCCGCCGCGGACGGAAGGTGATGGCGAAATGCCAAAACCCACCGGAGCGACCAAGCGGGGCTTTCGATCCGCTTCAGGCCGCGAGGTGTCCGCGTGTGGGATGGGTGTGCTGATAGCCGTAAAGCGCGCCGCGCGCAAGGGCTGCGGGGGCCGGATTCGCTTCGCGGACCGATGTGCTTCAGGTCTCGGGGTAGATCTGAACGATGTGGGCGATGGCTTCGTCAGCAGCCTCGGCGGCGAAGTCGATGGCATGCCTGCGCCTGTCCGCTCCGACGTCGAACGGCAGCCGTTCGGCGGCTTCTGCGCCCCGCGCGACGCGCCAGGCGCCGACGGCGCGGGCCGACCCCTTGAGCGTGTGGGCGGCGGCGTGCCAGCTTTTCTGGTCGACGGCCTCTTCCAGGGCCTTCAGGTAGGCTGGGACCTGCTGCGCGAACAGGTAGAGCACCTCGCGTTCGAGTTCGCGATTGCCGAAGGTGAAGCGGCCGAGGTAAGCCAGATCCACCGGCCGGGTGCCGCTGCTGGGATCGCGCGGCATCCGCCGCCGTTCGGGCATGCCGGGATGCCACTGCTCGCGCAGGTCGAGTGCCAACTGGTCCACGGACGCCTCCCCAGGACCCACGGTCTCAACCGGAGCCCCCCTTGAAACGGTTCGTGTTTCGACGCTACCCGGCGACCGATAACCTTCCGTTAAGCAATATCGTTACTGGTCTGTCTCCGGGGTGCGTGCAATTGGACGGAACCGACCTCCTCGGGAGAGGTGACCGACTTCATTTCGCCCAATTGGGTCGACACCGTCGCCGAGCGAGGGCTCGACGACGCGCGCCCGATGGAAACGTCGTTCAGCCCATCATTCAAAGTTGGGCATGAACCGAGAGACTGGCTGGGATCGTCTCTGATTTCAGTCTAAGTGGGTTTGGTGCGATGCGGGATTTTTGCGTCCCGTATCGGTTGAGTAGCGGGAGTGCCGGGGCGACAGCTGCCGGTGGGTGGGGCGAGAGAGATGGCACAGGACCAGCCGGGCAAGCGGCCGGGCACTAGGCTCGCCGATGCATTGTCCGCCAAAGCAGAAGAGATACGTGCAGCTGCCGGAGCACCGGACGTGCCGGCGGGTTCCCCGCCGGGTCTGGGTGGACTGCCGCGCTTTCAGGCCGGGGCTGCCGGCGGCAAGGCGCCGCCACCTCTGCCGCGCGCGGCGGGTGCGGCAGCGTCGCTGCCCATGCCGTCGTTCCTGCGAACCGAATCCGAGAAAGCTGCCAAGCCGTCCGATCCGCCGCCCCTCGTTGTCGAGCCTCCGTCTGTCGGCACGGTTCGTGCCGTGGCTCCGCTTGCTCCCGAGACGCCGGGGCCGGAGGCGAAGCCGCTCGCCGAACTTGGCCAGCCCACGGCTGGTGCGCCGGCCCTGCCGGAGCTCGCAAAAGCCGCTGGCGCACAGTCCGCGGCCCCGGCTCCGGCGCTGGGACAGGCCACCCGGAACGTCCCGGAGCCCCCGACTCTCGAGTCTGGCGGCGAGCCCGCGGGCAATAGCGAGCAACGCACGGAGGCAGCTTCGCGTCGCAAAGCGCGCCGTCGCCCTGCCGGCGGCGTCGCCGCCAACGACGACGTGCCGAGCATCGGCGGCTTGATCTATGCGCTGGAGCAGCGGCCGGCCAAGCGCCCCTATGTCATCGCCGCGTCGATGACGGGAGCATGGCTCGCGATCGGCGGATTTTTCGCCTGGGGCATGCTCGCGCCGGAAATCGCGCGCTCGGCCTCCTTCGCGGAACTCATCGGTCGCCCCGCGGTCTTGACCACGCTGGCGACCATCGTGCTGCCGATCGCCGTGTTCTGGTTCCTCGCCTGGCTGCTCTATCAGGCGCAGGATCTGCGTCTGCGGTCATCGGCCATGACCGAGGTGGCGATCCGCCTCGCAGAGCCAGATCGCGCGGCGGAACAGTCGATCGCATCGCTCGGCCAGTCGGTTCGCAAGCAGGTCAATTTCATGAACGACGCCATCTCGCGCGCGATGAACCGTGCCGGCGAGCTCGAGGCGATGGTTCAGAACGAGGTGGCGCAGCTCGAGCAGGCCTACAAGGCCAACGAAACCCGGATCAAGGGGCTGCTCGGTGAACTGGTCCGCGAACGCAACGAACTCTCGTCGACGTCGACGGACATGCACACCACGCTGCGCGCCATCGGCAGCGAAGTGCCAGCGCTCATCGAGAAGCTCAACAGCCAGCAGGTCAAGCTGGCCAAGATCATCGAGGGGGCCGGCCAGAACCTGATCTCGCTCGAGACGTCGCTCAATTCCGCGACCGGTCGCCTCGAGACATCTCTCGGCGAGCGCACCAGCCATCTGGAAGGCGTGCTCACCAGCTCCACCGGGCAGGTGCAGAACCTCATGGTCGACCGGACCAATCATCTGCAGACCGTGCTCGACGAGTACACAGGCGCGCTCAACACGACGCTGGGAAGCCGCACCGGCCAGATGCAAACCGTGCTCGACGAGTACACCAAGGCGATCGATCAGGCGCTGGGCTCGCGCGCCGAGCAGATGCAAACCGTTTTTGCGAACTATTCGTCCGCGCTGGATGCGACCCTTCAGAGCCGGACGCAGGCCCTCGACAATCAGCTCGTCGAGCGCACGCAGGCCCTCGACAACGCCTTCGCGCAGCGCCTCGTCGCGCTCGACGACAGCATGCGCCAATCGGCTTTGCTCATCGACGGGACGATCGGCGACAAGGCACGCATGCTCAGCGTGGCGATGGAGCAGCACGCACGCCAGCTCGCCGACACGCTCGGCCGGCAGGCGAGCAATCTCGACGAGACGCTGGTGCACGGCATCAATGCCGTACGGCGCACGTCCGAGAACATCACGCGCCAGTCCGTCAAAGCCATCGAGGGGCTGGCGGGCCAGGCCGACATGCTCAAGAACGTCTCTGAGAACCTGCTCACGCAGATCGGCAGCGTGACGACGCGCTTCGAGAACCAGGGCCAGTCGATCATGCGTGCGGCGAACGCGCTGGAAAGCGCGAACTACCGCATCGATCAGACGCTGCAATCGCGTCAGCGCGAGCTGGCGGATACCCTTTCGCGCTTGTCCGGAGCCAGCGAGCAGGTCGGCCAGCAGCTGCTCACCTATCGCGCCAACCTCGACACTTCGATCGCCGATGCCCAGGCACGCACGCGCCAGCTCACGGAAGAGATGGCGCGCGGGGCGAAGACCCATGCCGAGGCGGCAATGGATGAGCTGGAGCGCCTCAAGAGCGAGACCGCGTCGCAGACCAGCCGCGCCATGGACGATCTGCGCAGTCACATGAGTACGGTATCGCGTGAGGTCAGCAGCCAGGTGGGCTCGCTGAGTTCGCGCCTGAACGAAACGACCCAAGAGCTACGCAGCCGCGCGGAGCGGGCTGCAACCGACTTCGCCCGCGAGCAGGAACGGCTCAGGGCGGACGCCGCGCGCCTTCCCGACGCCGCGCGCGAAAGCACGGAAGCCATGCGGCGTGTCCTCAACGAGCAGATGCGCGCGCTGGAGCAGTTGACCGCGATGGCGTCGCGCGAGGCGCAGGGGCGGGGCCTGACGCCGCCGTCGGCGCAGCAGCCGAGCGATCCGCCGGCGCCGGCCGGCCAGGCGCCGTCACTGGCAGCCTCGATCGCGGCCCAACCGCAGGGGCGCACGCTTTCTCACTACGTTTCGCCCGGACCGCTGCCACCGCCTCCGCAGATGGGTGGTCCGACACCGTATGCGAGCCAGGGTCCCATACCGTCGGTTCCCCCTCAGCCGGCTCATGGCGCGCCATCTCAGCCGACGTCGCAGGCGTCCCCGCCGTATGCGCAGCACGCGTATCACAGCGCGCCGCAGCCCGCGCCACAGCACCAGCACGTTCAAGCTCCTGCCGCTCAATCGCAGGCAGAGGGGGCCGGGTCCAACTGGTCGTTCGGCAAATTGCTGGCGCGAGCCTCCAAGGACGAGCCCAGGCCGCAGATGGTCGTCGAGGCCGCTGCGCCGGCACCGGCGCCGATCAATCTGGAAAGCATCGCGCGCGCGCTCGATCCAGCCACCGCTTCGGCGATCTGGTCGCGTTTCCGCGCCGGCCAGCGCGGCATCATGGTGCGAAGCATCTATTCGGCCGAAGGCCGTGGCATCTTCGACGAAGTAACGCGCCGCTATCAGGCGGAAGCGGAGTTCCGCTCGATGGTCGATCGCTTCCTGGGCGACTTCGAGGTCATGCTGCGCGATTGCGAGCAACGCGATCCCAGCGGCCGTCAGCTGGATTCCCACCTGCAGTCAGGGAGCGGCAGGGTGTACCTGTTCCTCGCCCATGCCAGTGGCCGGCTGGTCTGAGGATCGCAACCGGAGCATCCGGAAATGGGCCTGCCGCTGCAAGTTCGTGCGTCGATCGAACGTTTTCCGGTGGCGGGCAGCTTCAATATCTCCCGCGGTAGCCGCCGCGAGGCGGTCGTGGTCGTCGCAACCGTCTCGGACGGCCGGTATACCGGCCGTGGCGAGGCGACCCCGTACGCGCGCTACGGCGAATCCGTCGAGGGCGTCGTTGCGGACATCCAGGCCGCTGGCGCCAGCCTGACGGATCGGGCGGTGCTTCAAGGGAGCATGAGGGCCGGCGCTGCGCGCAATGCGCTCGATTGCGCTCTGTTCGATCTCGAGGCCAAGCGCAGCCGTCGCCGCGTTCACGAACTCGTCGGTCTCCCTGCGCCAGCGCCGCTGACGACGGTCTATACCATCAGTCTCGACGAGCCGGCCGCAATGGCGGGGAAGGCCGCGGCATGCGGAATGCCGGTGCTCAAGATCAAGCTCGGCGGTCCCGGCGACGTCGCACGCCTCAGGGCGGTGCGGGCCGCTCGCCCCGATTCGCGTATCGTCGCCGACGCTAACGAAGGCTGGTCGGCCGACGACCTCGGCATGATGCTGGCGGAGTGCGCCGACGCGGGAGTTGAACTCGTCGAGCAGCCGCTTCCGGAGGGCCAGGACGAGGCGTTGCGCGGAATCCAGCGCTCTGTTCCGGTATGCGCCGACGAGTCGATGCACACGCGCGCGGACCTACCCCGCCTGGCGAGCCTCTACGATGCCGTCAACATCAAGCTCGACAAGGCGGGCGGACTGACCGAGGCGCTGGCAGTGCGGGACGCCGCGCGCGCGCTGGGCCTCAAGGTCATGGTCGGCTGCATGCTCGCCTCGTCGCTGGCGATGGCGCCGGCGTTTCTCGTCGCGCAGGGCGCCGATTGGGTCGACCTGGATGCGCCGTTGCTGCTCGCAGCCGATCGCTCCCCGTCGATGCCGTACGACGGCTCCAGTGTGCTTCCGGCCGGTCCAGACCTTTGGGGCTGAGCGCCGCTTCGCCCGCCCGTCATCTCGTTTCGGACTGCTGCCGGCCGTCCCAGTCGCGCCGCAGGCGCAGGACGGCGAAGACCGAGACCAGCGCCAAGGCCGACATGATTGCGTAGGCCCGACCGCCCGAGACCAGGAACGCGCGGCTGGCGAGTTCCGTCGCGAGCATGGTCGTTACGGTTATGGTCGCCGCATACAGCGCCTGCATGGTGCCGATCTGGCGCTCGGGTATGGCGCGGGAGAGGAGGTGCACCGCTCCCAGGTGGGAGGCCGCGTATGTGAGTGCGTGTAGCGCCTGCAGCGGAATCTGCAGTGCGAGCGGGGGATCGAACGCCATCCAGGCCCAGCGGACGACGGCGGCGGCGGCTCCCCACAACATGAAAGTGATCGGATCGCTGCTGGCCAGTAGCCTGGTCGACACCCAGAACAGCGCGATCTCGCAGATCACCGAGACGGCCCAGAGCAGGCCGGTCCATTCCGTCGAGAAGCCGAGCTGGCGCCAGTGCAGCGGCCCGTACACGTAAAGCATGGCGTGGGCGCCCTGTACGGCGCCCGTCGCGACCAGGAAGGTCACCACGAACGGCGAGCGCAGCAGTGCCAGGGCATCCCTCACGTCGAGTCTGGGGCGGATGCGGGTCTCGTGGGGTTGCGGGCGAGGCAGGAGCTGTCCGGCACAGGCGCCCGCGAGCGCTGCCGCGAGCATCATCCAGACGGCGATCGAAATGTCCGACCACCGGATCATCCAGCCGCCGACCAGGCTCGCCACGATGAATGTCGCCGATCCCCAGAGCCGCATGCGGCCGTAGTCCAGGCCCTTCGCCCTGACCGCTGTCATCGCCACGGTTTCGATCAGCGGCACGATGCCGCTCGTCGCCAGCGAGATGGCGACATGGCAGGCGATCACCTGCGCGAAACCCGAAGCCTGGGTCATCGCCAGCCAGCCGATCGCCGCAGCCCAACCCAGCCCGATCAGCAGGCGACGGTGCATCTGCAGCCCATCGGCGATGAATGCCAGGACCGGCCCGGCGAGCAGCCGGACGAGGCTGCCGAGGATCGAGATGGCCGCAATCTGGCGAACCGAAAGCCCGAGGCTGTCCAGCCAGACGTTGAAGAACGGCATGGTCAGGCCGAAGACCGAGAACGCGGCCCCGAAATAGAGTCCGATTCGGGCGGTATCGCCGATCCGCATGGTTTACGGGGCCTCGTTCAAGCCGGTCTGGCGGGCGCAAGGAGCACGAGCGGCCGGCGTAGCGCAACGGCCCGCAACGCCTATCGGCCGCCCGTTCCGCGCAGGAACCTAACATCCGGGTTTTTCTGCCGCTTTCCCGCCGCGTTTGCCGGTGCTATCCAGCCGGCCATGACCGACATCTCCCTCATCCGCAACTTCTCGATCATCGCCCACATCGATCACGGGAAGTCGACCCTGTCCGACCGCCTGATCCAGCTCTGCGGCAACGTTTCCGACCGCGAGATGCAGGATCAGATCCTCGAT
>CAYZQZ010000188.1:0-7354 GCA_964480235.1 uncultured Reyranella sp.
GTAGAGGTTGTCGAACTTCGACTTGGTGACCGAGTCGTTGACGTTGATGGCGGGCCACAGCAGCTTGCCCTCCTTCTCCATCTGGTAGAGGCGGTGCACGCCCGTGGTCGTCTCCTCGGTAACGCCGCGGATCGAGGCGCCGAGCTTGGCGTACCAGCCGGGCTTTTCCTTGTTGGTCTTGAGGATCGACTTGTAGAGGACTTCTTCTTCCTCGTTGGTCGGCTTGGACACCAGCGACGGATCCTTCTCCGCGCGAATGCCGAGATGGACCAGCAGGGTGGCGTCGCCGCCGTCGTCGAGGATCATGTTCGGCGCGCCGCCATCGCCCCACTCGAAGATCTTGTGGGTGTAGTCCCAGTACTCGGTCAGGCTCTCGCCCTTGATCGCGAACACCGGCGTGCCGGCCTTGGCGATCGCGGCGGCGGCGTGGTCCTGGGTCGAGTAGATGTTGCACGAGGCCCAGCGCACGTCGGCGCCCAGCGCCTTCAGCGTCTCGATCAGCACGCCGGTCTGGATCGTCATGTGCAGCGAGCCCGCGATGCGCGCGCCCTTGAGCGGCTTCTTGGCGCCGTATTCCTTGCGGATCGCCATGAGACCCGGCATCTCGGTCTCGGCCATGTCGAGTTCCTTGCGGCCCCAGTCGGCCAGCCCGATATCCTTGACGACGTAGTCGGCCATGCGGCGCTCCGGTGATTTCATGGGTTGGATGCGGGGGAGGTCTTAACAGCGCCCGGAGCCCGCCTCAACGCGCGGGATCAACATATAAGCAACTATTTATGGCGATATTCCCGGGACTTTATGCCCGGATATCAGTCTTCGCCGAACTTACCCTCGACCAGGGCCGACAGGGCGGCCATGGCCTCGGCGGCCTGGCGGCCCGAGCAGGTGATCTCGATCGACTTGCCGATGCCGGCGGCCAGCATCATCAGGCCCATGATCGACAGCGCCGAGACCTCCTGGCCGTTGAAGCCGACTCGAATCGCGGCGTCGAACTGGCCGGCGGTGCGCACGAACTTGGCGGCGGCGCGGGCGTGCAGACCGCGCTTGTTGGCGATCTCGAGCGTACGCTTCAGCGCGCCGACGGCGGCACCCTGCGTGGCGGCCGCCCCGTCGCTCACGAGGCTTCCTTGGCGAGGATGCGGCTTGCGACGGTGATGTACTTGCGGCCGGCTTCCTGCGCCATGCGCACGGCCTCGGCGATCGGCCGGCTGCGGACGCTCGCGAGCTTGACCAGCATCGGCAGGTTGACGCCGGCCAGCACCTCGATGCGCGCCTGTTCCATGATCGAGATTGCGAGGTTCGACGGCGTGCCGCCGAACATGTCGGTCAGCACGATCACGCCTTCACCGGTGTCGCAGGCACGCGCTCGTTCGAGGATCTCGGCACGGCGCTTTTCCATGTCGTCCTCGGCGCCGATACAGACCGCCGAGATGCACTGCTGTGGTCCGACCACGTGCTCCAGCGCCGAAACGAACTCCCGCGCCAGATTGCCGTGGGTCACAAGTACGATGCCGATCATCCGCTCACGCTCGTATTGCTTCCAGACGCCGTCCCACCCCGGACATCGACGTCACGGTGCGAGAGAGTGACCGAGCGGCCTGCGCCGCGCAACCAGTCCGCCAGCCGTTCGGCGACCGCCACGGAGCGGTGGCGACCCCCGGTACAGCCCACGGCAATCGTTAGATAGCTCTTGCCCTCTGCGTCGAAACGGGGCAGCAGCGGCCCGATCATGCCCTCCAGCCGGTCGATGAACGGCTTGAAGTCGGGATCGGTCGCCACGAAGTCGGCCACCGGCTTGTCGCGGCCGGTCAGTGGCTTGAGCGCGGGCACGTAATGCGGGTTCTTTAGGAAACGGACGTCGAACACCAGGTCGGCTTCGCGCGGCAGGCCGCGGCGGAACGAGAACGACATCACCGTGATGCGCATGCCGGCCTGCACACCCAGCCCGAAATGGCCGAGCAGGATCTGCTTGAACTGGTGCGGCGAGAGGGTCGAGGTGTCGATCGACTCGTCGGCGTCATCGCGCAGCCTGCCGATCATGCGCCGCTCGTCGGCGATGCCGTCGGCGACCGGCCGGTCCGGCGCCAACGGATGCGGCCGCCGCGATTCGGTGTAGCGGCGCTGCAGGGTCTCGGTATCGCAATCGAGATAGAGCAGGCGCGGCGCGAGGTCCGGCCGCTTGCGCAACTCGCCGATATGACGCGCCAGTTCGTGGGCGTCGAAGCCGTAGGTGCGCGTGTCGATTCCGAAGGCGAGCGGCGCCGCCATCTTGCCGGCCCCGCCTGCGGTCGACCGCATCAGGTCGGCGAGCAACGGCAGCGGCAGGTTATCGACCGCGACATAGCCGAAATCCTCGAGCGCCCGCAGCGCCGTGGCCCGGCCGGCGCCGGACATGCCGGTCACCACCACGAACGGCCGGCGCTTGTCGGCGGCACGGCTGGTGGGCGAAGGGGCGGGCGAGGAGGCAGGTGAGTCGGGCATGGCCGCAACGTCTGCGATCATGGGCGCGTGGTTTGCGCCAAGGCAAGGCGCAACTTGGTGACCGCCGAGGCCTCGAAAGCCGCCAGTGCAACAACCCTGAGGGGGATTCCCAGGATCGTCTCGTGCGCGGGATCGGGCAGGCGTTCGACCTTGGCCGGCGGCACGAGATCGACCACCAGGCCAAGCGGGACGCGGGCCAGAAGCTCAGTGCGGCCGAGCTTCAAGATGCCGAGGCCGCGCGCCTCGATCAGCCCGGCCAGCACCGGCGGCGGCGTGGCGAGGAGATGCCGGGCCCTGCCTCGGCCCCGGACCACCAGATGGGTCTGGTCGTCGGCCACCAGCCGTCCGCCGGCCTCGATCGCGCGCAGCGCCAGGTCGGACTTGCCCGCGCCCGATGGCCCGCGCAGCAGCACCCCCCGCCAGGTCCCGCCGGAAGCAAGCGCGACGCAGGTTGCGTGCACGATCATCGCTACGGCCTCTACCTGGCTGCGGCGACCGGCACGCGGATGGTAAAGCGCGCACCCAGCACGCGCCCATCCGGGCTCTTGCGGTTGGTCGCCGCGATCGAGCCGCCGTAGGTCTCCATGATCTGCCGGCAGATCGAGAGGCCAAGGCCCGAATGCTGGCCGAAATGCTCGGTCGGCCGCTCGGAGTAGAAGCGGCGGAAGATCGATTCGAGATTTTCCTCCGGGATGCCCGGTCCCTCGTCGTCGATCGTGACCACAAAGGGGCCGCCGCGCGGCTCGCGCGTCAGCTCGACCACGATCTTCGACTCGGGCGGGCTGAACGACAGCGCGTTGTCGATGACGTTGCGGAACACCTGGCCGTAACGGCCGTCATGGCCGTGCGCGAGATAGGGCGGGCTGGCGCTGATGCGCAGATCGACATCGACCTTACGCTTCTGTGCCAGCGACGCCACGTAGTGATTGACCATGTCGGTCAGCATGTCCCGCAAGTTGACCGGCTTGATCTCTCCGCGCATCAGTTCGGCGTCGAGCCGCGAGGCGTCGGAGATGTCGGAGATCAGCCGGTTCAGGCGCTCGATGTCCTGGACCACGATCGCCATCAACCGGGCGCGCTGCTCGGGCTCGAGATTGGGTCGCGCCGCAACCTCGATTGCGGATCGCAGCGAGGTGAGCGGGTTCTTGAGTTCGTGTGCCACGTCGGCGGCGAAACTCTCGATCGCGTTCAGCCGCTGCCACAGCGCCTCGGTCATCGAGCGCAGCGCGTCGCTCAAGTCGCCGATCTCGTCGCCGCGCTTGCCGAGATCGGGAATCTGAGGCCGGCTTTCCTTGGCGAGGCGAATGTCGTCGGCGGCGCGCGCCAGCCGCACCACCGGCTGGGTGATGGTGCCGGCGAGATAGAGCGACAACAGCACGGTGATGCCGAGCGCGGCCACCGCGATGGTCAGCATGTCGTAGCGCACCTCGCGCAGGGAGGCCGCGATGGCGCGGTTGTCGTGGGTCAGCATCAGCGCGCCGAGCACCTGCTTATAGCGCTGGATCGGCACGGCGGCGCTCAGCAGCAGGATGCCTTCGCCGCCGATCCGTACCGCCGAGGCATTGAAGCCGCGCAGCGCGCTCGCCGCCTCGGGGAAGTCGCCGATCGACGGGCCGGCCTTCTCGACGTATTTCGGGAATCGGTCGGAGCGGGTGAGCTGGCGCGCGATCCAGTCGCCGACGTGGTCGCCCAGCCGCTCCTTGGATTCGGCGGGGGTCTCGGGCGGCAGCAGCGGCACGGAATGGATGCGGCCGGACTCGGTCAGCAGTTCCGAATCGGCCAGCAGCTCGCCAGTCTCGCTGAACAGCCGGGCGCGCACGCCGGTCGGACGGACCAGGCGGGTTAGCAGCTGGCGCGCCGTTTCGGCATCAAGCCGGTTGACCGTAGACTCGCCGCCCACGACGGCGACCTCGCTGATGCCGGCGGCCACCATCTCGCCCTGCACCAACAGCGAGGCGAGCTCGGCGTCGATCAGCTCCTCCTCGTAGTCGCTGAGATAGACCGCGCCCAACGCCAGCAGCGCCACCGGCACGATGTTGAGCAGCAGGATCCGCCGGGTCAGCGGCGAGTAGCGCCGGCCCGTGCTGCGCCGCCGGCGCAGCAGTGACGGCGATTCGCTCGCCGCCCTGGGCGCGCGGCGGGAGAAGGGGATCAGGCGCCCGAGCGCCGAAAGCAGCGACGACCAGAAGGCAGGGCGCGACCCGCGCTCAGGCGTCGCGGTATCGATATCCGATGCCATAGAGCGTTTCGATCTGCTCGAACTCGCCGTCGACTTCGCGGAACTTGCGCCGCACGCGCTTGATGTGGCTGTCGATCGTACGGTCGTCGACATAGATCGTCTCGCCGTACGCGGCATCCATCAGCTGGTCGCGATTCTTGACGTGGCCTGGCCGTTCGGCAAGCGACTTGAGCAGCAGGAATTCCGTCACCGTGAGGTGCACTTCCTTGCCCTTCCAGGTGCACTGGTGGCGGCTGGGGTCGAGGATCAGCTCGCCGCGCACGATGCGCTCGGCCGCTGCTTCGCCCTTGGCGCCGCCGGTATCGGCCCGGCGCAGCACGGCGCGAATGCGCTCGAGCAACAGGCGCTGCGAGAACGGCTTGCGGATGAAGTCGTCGGCGCCCATGCGCAGGCCGAGCACCTCGTCGATCTCCTCGTCCTTCGAGGTGAGGAAGATCACGGGGAACTGCTGCGTCTTGCGCACCTTGTTCAACAGCTCCATGCCGTCCATGCGCGGCATCTTGATGTCGAAGATGGCGAGATCGGGCGGAGCCTGGTTGAGTCCCTCGAGCGCGGCAGCGCCGTCGCTGTAGGTCTTGACCTGGAAGCCCTCGGCTTCGAGCAACATCGACACGGAGGTGAGGATGTTGCGGTCGTCGTCGACGAGAGCGATGTTCTTGCGCACGTTGGCACTTCTCCTGGCAGCTTTCATCCATGGTAGCACGACCGGGCGGTTGCTGCCCCCCGTCCGATCTGCCATCGATAGCCCGTCAATTGCGGCTTTTTTCGACGAGACATGAAGGACGAAACGGCAACAGCGGTGCGCAATCTGATGCGCCGGCTCGACCGGGCGGCGCTCGCCACCTCCCTGCCCAACGCGGGCGGCGACGGGACGGCTTGGCCGTACGCCTCCCTGGTGCTGGTGGCGCTCGACCACGGCCTGGCGCCGATCCTGCTGTTGAGCGACCTCGCCGAGCACAGCAAGGCGATTTCAGCCGACGCGCGCGTGGCGCTGCTCTACGACGGCACCGCCGGGCTCGACCAGCCGCTGACCGGCCCCCGGGTGACGGTGGTCGGCCGCGCCGCGCCGGCCGACGATGCCGAAGCGAAGCGCCGCTTTCTCGGCCGCCATCCGGATGCCGCGATGTATGCCGGCTTCAAGGATTTCCGCTTCTATCGCGTGATGCCCGAACGCGCCCACCTGGTGGGCGGCTTCGGGAGGATTCATTGGCTCGAGCGCGCGGCGTTGCTTGCTGCACCGCCGCCCGCCGGGCTGGCCGAGGCCGAGGAAGGTATCGTCGCCCACATGAACGAGGACCACGCCGATGCGGTCCAACTCTACGCGCAGCGGCTGCTGAAGCGTGCCGGCGACGGCTGGAGGATGACCGGCATCGACCGGGACGGGATCGACCTGCGCCGGGCCGGCGAGACCGCCCGGCTGGAGTTCGATGCGCCGCTTGCCGCCGTCGAGCAGGCGCGCGGAGTACTGGTGTCCCTCGTGGCGAAAGCGCGAGAGGCCTGATTCCGCGGCGCGGCATCGTCTTCGCGACTGCGAAGGTCCTTCCACATGGTCGTCCACATCATCGGTAGGCAGCGACGTCGCAGCCCCTTGCCACTCCCGGCGCGGATCAGTAGCGCTTAGGTACGTAACCGGCAGCATCGTGTGACAATCGCGAGTCTTGGAACGTCCTTCGAAACGACCTCTGGAAACCCTGGGATTCCGCGCCAAGTAACAGACAAACAAGTGCAGGGAGAAACGCCGTGACACAGGCGGGCTTCGTCGTTCCCAAAATCGGCCTCGATGGCCTCGGATTGAAGAATCTTGGCAACGTCCATTGGAACCTGTCGGTTGCCGCCCTCTACGAGGAGGCGGTGCGCCGCCACGAGGGGCATGTCGCCGACGGCGGCGCGCTGATCGTGCGCACCGGCATCCACACCGGCCGCTCGCCCAACGACAAGTTCTTCGTCGACGACAGCGTCACCCACGCCAACGTCGACTGGGGCAAGACCAACAAGCCGATCACGCCGGAAAAGTACCGTGCGCTCTACAACCGCATGATCGCCTACGCCCAGCGCCGCGACCTGTTCGTGCGCGACTGCTGGGGCGGCGCCGATCCGGCACACCGCATCGGCGTGCGCGTCATCACGGAGACCGCGTGGCACAATCTCTTCGCGCGCAACATGTTCCTGCGCCCGAAGAAGGAGGAGCTGGAAGGCTTCAAGCCCGACTTCACCATCCTGAACCTGCCGGGCTTCCAGGCCGATCCGAAGCTCGACGGCACGGCGAGCGACTGCGCCATCCTGGTGAATTTCACCGACCGGGTCGTGGCGATCTGCGGCACCTGGTACGCGGGTGAGATCAAGAAGTCGGTATTCACCATCCTGAACTACCTGCTGCCCGAGAAGAACATCCTGCCCATGCATGCCTCGGCCAATATCGGCCCGAAGGGCGACGTGGCGGTCTTCTTCGGCCTGAGCGGCACCGGCAAGACCACCCTGTCGGCCGACCCGTCGCGCACCCTGATCGGCGACGACGAGCACGGCTGGGCTGAGGACAGCCTCTTCAACTTCGAAGGCGGCTGCTACGCCAAGGTGATCAAGCTCAGCCGCGAAGGCGAGCCCGAGATCTATTCCACCACCGAGCGCTTCGGCACC
>CAYZQZ010000189.1:0-7348 GCA_964480235.1 uncultured Reyranella sp.
GGTCGCCACGACCGCTGCCGCCACCACCGCCGCCCTCGCCCGGTTCGACGCCGTAGAGGTTCTTCATCGACCAGTGCAGCGCCACGCAGTAGCCACCGGTGTCGCGCACCACGCCCTTGGGAAAGCCGGTCGTGCCCGACGTATAGAGGATGTAGAGCGGATCGGTCGCCTGGACCGGAACGCACGGGTGCGGTTTCGCGGCCTTCACCGTCTCGTACCAGTCGAGATCGCGGCCGACGATCATCGGCGCCGTCTCCTGCGGCCGCTGCAGCAGGATGACCTTCGGCACTTTGTGCGCCGCCATCTCGATCGCCTGGTCGAGCAACGGCTTGTAGTGCACGACGCGGCCGGGCTCGATGCCGCACGACGCCGTCAGCACCAGCTTCGGATTGCAGTCGTCGATGCGGCTCGCGAGTTCCTTGGCGGCGAAACCGCCGAACACGACGGAGTGCACGGCGCCCAGCCGGGCGCAGGCCAGCATCGCCATCACCGCCTCGGGGATCATCGGCATGTAGATGATCACGCGGTCGCCCTTGGCGACGCCCTGGGCGGCGATCATGCCGGCGATCGCCGCGACCCGGTCGCGCAACTCACGATAGGTGAAACGGGCCTTATCGCCGGTGACCGGCGAATCGTAGATCAGCGCCAACTGCTCGGCGCGTCCTCCGTCGACATGACGGTCGAGCGCATTATGGCAGGCGTTGAGTTCGCCGCCCTTGAACCAGCGATAGAAGGGCGGGTTGGACGAATCGAGCACCTTGTCCCAGCGCTTCGACCAGTCGATCTGGGCAGCCTGCTCCGCCCAGAACCCCTCGGGATCCTTCAACGAACGCGCATGCAGAGCGCGGTAGATGTCGCCGGTTGCCATCGTTTCCTCCGCTTTCGTGATGCGCTAGGTCGCTCCGGGTGACAAGGGGTGCGCGACCAAGCGCTTCGCAAGGCGGGGACGCATCGCGCCGGGGCTGTGCCCGCCTCGGGCTGCCGCGGCAGGCTGCCGCGCAGCCGCTCCGCGATTCTCCAGTGATTTGAGTAGGTTACGCCCTAGACAGCCGCCTCGCATCGGAGCACATTACCAAAATACTTTTTGGCAGAAACGCGTTGACCGAAAACTTACTGAAAGACGCCGTCGTTCTAGTGACCGGCGGCACGGGATCGTTCGGCCGGCGTTTCCTGAAATTTGCACTCGAAAAAGGCGGCGTGCGGCGCATCGTCGTCTTCTCCCGCGACGAGTTGAAGCAGTTCGAACTGCAGCAGCAGATCAACGACTCCCGCGTCCGCTACTTCATCGGGGACGTTCGCGACGAAGACCGCCTCGCCCGCGCATTGCACGGCGTCGACTACGTGGTCCATGCCGCAGCGCTCAAGCAGGTCCCCGCCGCCGAATATAACCCGATGGAGTGCATCAAGACCAACGTGCTGGGCGCGGAGAACCTGATCAACGCCGCCATCAACACCGGGGTCAAGCGCGTGGTGGCTCTCTCCACCGACAAGGCGGTCAATCCGATCAACCTTTACGGCGCGACCAAGCTCTGCGCCGACAAATTGTTCGTCGCCGCAAACCACCTTGCCGGCCGCGACGGCACGCGCTTCGCCACCGTGCGCTACGGCAACGTCGTCGGCTCGCGCGGCTCGGTGATCCCGTTCTTTCAGGAGCACAAGAAGCACGGCTGGCTGCCGATCACCGACCCGCGCATGACGCGGTTCTGGATCACGCTCGACCAGGGCGTCGCCTTCGTCGCCTCGTGCCTCGATGCGATGCAGGGCGGCGAGATCTTCGTCCCGAAGATCGCGACCATGAAGATCGTCGATCTCGCCAAGGCGATGGCGCCGCAAGCTGAGCTGCGCAATGTCGGCATCCGTCCCGGCGAGAAGCTGCACGAGACGCTGATCCCGCGCGACGAGGCGCGCAACACCACCGACCACGGCGACCACTACGTCATCCGTCCGACCATGCAGCAATGGACCGACGGGGCGAATTCCCCGGGCGGCAAACCGGTCGGCGAGGAGTTCGAGTATGCCAGCGACTCCGCGCCGGAACGCCTCGACGGCGCCGCGCTGCGCGCGATGATCGAGCGAGAGACGCCCGGACAGGCGTGATGCCATGGCCGAGCGGTTCCTCTCCTATGGCCGCCAGCTCGTTGACGACGAGGACGTAGCCGCCGTCACCAGGGTGCTGCGCGGCGAGATGCTGACCACCGGTCCGGAGGTCGAGCGTTTCGAGCGCGCGGTCGCCGAGCGGGTCGGCGCGCGCCACGCCGTCGCCGTCAACTCCGCGACCTCGGGTCTGCACGTCGCCTGCCTCGCCGCGCGCTTGGCGGCCGGCAAGCAGGCCGTGACGTCGGCGGTGACGTTCGTCGCCAGCGCCAACTGCGTACGATTGTGCGGGGGGACGGCCCATCTCGAGGACATCGCGCCCGCCACGCTCGGCCTGTCGCCGAAGAACCTGGCGAAACGGCTCGCCGCCAATCCGGCGATCGACGTCGTAATTCCCGTTCACCTGGCCGGCCTCGCCTGCGACGCACCGGAACTGCGCCGCATCGCAGGTTCCAGACTGTTGATCGAGGACGCCGCGCACTCGTTTGGCGGCGCGTACGAGGACGGCCGCCCGGTCGGCAGCGGCGCCCATGCCGACATGTCCGTCTTCTCGTTCCATCCGGTGAAGCCGATCACGACCGGCGAAGGCGGCGCGGTGGTCACCAACGACGACGAACTCGCCCGCCTGCTGCGCCTTTTCCGCAGCCACGGCATCACGCGCGCCCCGGCCGAGCTCACCGGACTCGCCGACGAAGACGCGCCGGACGGCACGCCGCCGCCCTGGTACTACGAACAGCACGAACTCGGCCTGAACTACCGCATGACCGACCTGCAGGCCGCCCTCGGCACCTCGCAGATGGCCAAACTCGACAGGTTTCTCGCCCGGCGGCGCGAGATCGCCACGCACTACGACCGCGCCTGGGCCGGCATCCCGCATCTGTCGATCCCGCATTCCGCGCCGGCCGAGCGGGCGCGTTCGGGCCTGCATCTCTATATCCTGCGCTTCGACTACGCGGCCCTCGGCACGACGCGGCGGCAGGTGATGGAGCGGCTGCGGCGCGACGGCGTCGGCACGCAGGTCCACTACATTCCCGTTTACCGCCAGCCCTACCACCGTGACGGCATCGACCGGTCGGCCTACCCCAACAGCGAGTCCTACTACCGCGAGTGCCTCAGCGTGCCGCTGCATCCGGGTCTGACCGACGAGGAAGTCGAGCGGGTGGTTCGCGCGGTGCGCGCCGTCGCACGCCGCAACGACTAGAGGCCGCGCATGAAAATCGCCGGCCGCAAGATCGGTCCCGACCAACCGCCCTACGTGATCTGCGAACTGTCGGGCAACCACAACGGCAGCCTCGAGCGCGCGCTCAGGCTGCTCGACGCCGCGGCCGCCACCGGCGCCGATGCCATAAAAATCCAGACCTATACGCCGGACACCCTGACCCTGAAGTCCGACCGGCCCGACTTCCGGGTCAAGGGCGGGCTATGGGACGGCATGACGCTCTACGAGCTGTATCAAACAGCCTACACGCCCTATGAATGGCACCCCGCCCTGTTCAAGCGGGCGAAGGAACTCGGCGTCACCCTGTTCTCGACACCGTTCGACGAGACCGCGGTCGAGCTGCTGGCGGGTCTCGATGCCCCCGCCTACAAGATCGCCTCGTCCGAGATCGTCGACCTGCCGCTGATCGAGCGCGTTGCGCGCGAGAAAAAGCCGATGATCGTCTCGACCGGCATGGCAAATTTCGCCGAGATCGGCGAGGCCGTGAAGGCGGCCCGCGCCGCCGGCGCCACCGACATCGCCCTGCTTCACTGCATCAGCGCCTATCCCGCGCCGATCGCCGACGCCAACGTCCGCACCGTCGCACACATGGCCGAGGCTTTCGGAGTCGTTGCCGGTCTCTCCGATCACACGCCCGGAACTGCGGCCTCCGTAGCCGCCGTGGCGACCGGCGCCTGCATCATCGAAAAGCACTTCACCCTGGCCCGCGCCGACGGCGGGCCGGATGCCGCCTTCTCGCTGGAACCGCACGAGTTCAGGCGCCTGGTCGAGGATTGCAAGGCCGCCTGGACCGCGCTCGGCAAGGTGACCTACGACATGCAGGGCAGCGAGGCCGGCAACCGTTCATTCCGCCGTTCGCTCTATGCCGTGAAGCCGATCGCAGCCGGCGAGGCCTTCACGCGCGACAACGTGCGATCGATCCGTCCCGGATTCGGCATGCCGCCGAAGGAACTGCCGGCATTGATCGGCAGGAAGGCGAGCCGGCGCATCGAAGCCGGCGAACCCATCCTGCCCTCCGTGGTCGCGTAGAGGAGTATCGAAGATGTCCGTCCGCTACGAGCGATCGGAGAAGCAGCTGGAGCGCGCGCGCAAGACCATCCCGCTCGGCGCGCAGACTTTCTCGAAGAGCATCACGCAATATCCGCTGGGTGTCTCGCCCTACTTCGCCGATCGCGGCAAGGGCAGCCGGCTGTGGGACGTCGACGGCAACGAGTATGTCGACTTCATCAACGCACTGTGCTCGGTGACGCTCGGCTACTGCGATCCCGACGTCGATGGCGCGGTCCGCGTTCAGCTCGAGAAGGGCACGATCTTCTCGCTGTCGCATCCCCTCGAGTCCGAGGTCGCCGAGATGATCTGCCGGCTGGTGCCCTCGGCGGAGATGGTGCGCTACGGCAAGAACGGCTCGGATGCGACCGCCGGCGCGATTCGTGCCGCCCGCGCCTTCACCGGCCGCGACCACGTGATCGCCTGCGGCTATCACGGCTGGCAGGACTGGTACATCGGCGCCACCGCCCGCAACAAGGGCGTGCCGGCCGGCACCAGCGCCCTCACCCACGTCGTGCCGTACAACGACCTCGCCGCTGCGCAGCGCGTGTTTGCCGAGTATCCAGGCCAGGTCGCGGCCATCATCCTGGAGCCGATGAACGTCGCCTACCCTGTCCCCGGCTATCTCGAGGGCCTGCGCACGCTCGCGAGCAAGGAAGGCGCGGTGCTGGTGTTCGACGAGACCATCACCGGCTTCCGCTTCGCCATCGGCGGCGCGCAGGAACTGTTCGGCGTAACGCCCGACCTCACCACCCTCGGCAAGGGCGTGGCCAACGGCTACCCCCTGTCGGTCGTGTGCGGCCGCCGCGACGTCATGATGGAAATGGAGGAGGTCTTCTTTTCCTTCACCATGGGCGGCGAGACCCTCTCGCTGGCCGCGGCACTCGCCACCATGCAGAAGCTCGTCCGCGAGCCGGTGATCGACACGATGCGGGCCCGCGGCGAGAAACTGTCCAGGGGGGTAAGCGAGCGGCTGGCGAAGCACGGCGTCTCGGGATTCATGTCGGCCTCGGGACATCCCTGCTGGTCGTTCCTGAACTTCGCCGATGCCCCCGGCGCCTCGTTGTGGGAAATCAAGACGCTGTGGCTGCAGGAGATCTTCGAGCGCGGTATCCTCTCGCTCGGCACCCACAACATCAGCTACGCCCACAGCGACGCCGACATCGATCGCCTGCTCGCGGTCTATGACGAAGTCATGCCGTTCGCCGCCAACGCTGTGAAGAACGGTGCCGTGAAGCAATACCTGCGCTGCGAGCCGCTGGTGCCGCTGTTCAAGGTCCGCGGATGAGCGACGGCGCAGCGAATCATGCTCGTCGGCTGGGCATCGGCACCGTCCAGTTCGGCACGACCTACGGAATCACCAACCTGCACGGCCAGGTCGACCGCGCCACCGTGATCGACATTCTGCGACTGGCGCGCGAGGCCGGCGTCGAGTTGCTCGACACAGCGGCGATGTACGGCCAGGCCGAGGAGGTGCTGGGCAGCGTCATGGCCGAGGTGCCGGGTTACGACGTCGTCACCAAGACCGTAACCAGCGCCGTCGGCCTGCAGGCGGTCGCCGAGGCGGTACGCAAGTCGCGCCAATTGCTGGGCAACCGCAAGCCCTATGGCCTGCTGATCCATTCCGCCTCGGACCTCGCCTCCGACACCGGCCCCGCTTTGTGGAAGACCTTGCAGGAGCTCCAGGACGAAGGCGTTTTCGGCAAGCTCGGCATCTCGGCCTATGCCAGCGACGATGTGCTGGGCCTCGCCCGGCGCTATCGGCCCCAGATCGTTCAGCTGCCCCTGTCGATCCTCGACCAGCGCCTGGTGCGCAACGGCACCATCCGCGCGCTGAAGGATCTCGGTGTGGAAGTGCATGCCCGCTCGATATTCCTGCAGGGCGCGCTGTTCCTCGACCCGCGCGAGTTGCCGGTCTGGTTGCGGCACGTGCAGGCAGAGCTCACGGCCTTCCACGACCTGCTGAAATCTCGCGGCGTATCGCCGGTCGAGGCCGGCATCGGCTATCCGCTGTCGGTTCCCGAGATCGACCGGGTGATCGTCGGCATGAGCAGCCGCGAGGAGGCCCGCGAGATCGTCGGCGCCGCGCGCAAGGCGCGCCTCGACCTGCCGTGGGACGACCTCTCCATCGACGACGAGGTACTGCTCGACCCGCGCCTGTGGGCGACCACGCGCAAACCCAGGCAGGCACCGGAGCCCGCGCCCGGCAAGCCGGTCGTGCTCGCCATCATCCAGGCGCGCATGAGTTCCTCACGCCTGCCCGGCAAGGTCCTGAAGCCGATCCTCGGCCGGCCGATGATTGGCCACCATCTCGACCGTCTGCAGCGCTGCAAGTCGATCGACCGCATCATTGTCGCCACCAGCGTCGAGGAGAGCGACGACCCGATCGCCCGCTTCTGCGCCGCCGAGGGCATCGGTTGCTACCGTGGGCCCCTGGGCGATGTGCTGGCGCGCTTCGAGGGCGCGGCGCGCGAATTCGATCCAGTGGCGCACGTCGTACGGCTGACCGGCGACTGCCCGTTGGCCGATCCCGAGGTGATCGACGAGATCGTCGCGACCCACCTGGCGAGCGGCAACGACTATACCTGCAACGTCCTGCAGCAGACATTTCCCAACGGCCTCGACGCCGAGGTCATGACCCGCACGGCCTTGAGCGAGGCGGCGCGCGAGGCCACCGATCCCTACGACCGCGAGCACGTCACGCCGTTCCTCTACCGCCGGCCCGATCGCTACCGGCTGGGCAACGTCAAGAGCCCGGCCAATCACGGCAACCTGCGCTGGACCGTCGACACCGAAGCGGACTTCCGCATGGTCGACGCCGTCTATCGCGAGCTGCTGTCGCCCGCCGGGAGCTTCGGCTACGCCGACATCCTCGAGCTGCTGGAACGCAGACCGGACATCGCAGCCATCAATGCGCCGCCCCCCCCGGGCGACACGCCCTGAATGGCCCGCATCCTCCATATCGCCCGCGCCTACCCGCCCTATGTC
>CAYZQZ010000190.1:0-7329 GCA_964480235.1 uncultured Reyranella sp.
TCCTCGAGAAGATGGGCAAGAACATCGTCCATGCCGGTGAGAGCGGCAGCGGCCAGGCCGCCAAGATCTGCAACAACATGATCCTCGGCATCTCCATGATCGCCGTCAGCGAGGGCTTCATGCTCGGCAAGCGCCTGGGCCTCGACGCCCAGAAGCTATTCAACGTGGTTTCGACCGCGTCGGGGTCGTGCTGGTCGCTGGTCAACTACTGCCCGGTGCCCGGTCCAGTGCCGGCATCGCCCGCCAACCGCGACTATCAGGCGGGCTTCACCGCGGCGATGATGCTGAAGGACCTGCTGCTCGCCCAGCAGGCGTCGGCCTCGGCCGGCGCCGCGACCCCGCTCGGCGCGGAGGCGGCACAACTGTTCAGTCTGTTCGTGAACAGCGGCAACGCCGCAAAGGACTTCTCCGGCATCATCAAGATGCTGGACGGCAAATGATCACGCTGTACGACCTCGTCTTCGCCGAGGACCGCAGGCCAAGTCCGTTCTGCTGGCGTACCAAGCTGGCGCTCAAGCACAAAGGCCTGAAATGGCGCGACGAGCCTTGTGGATTCACCGAGAAAGAAAAGATCGCGTTCGCCCAGTCGCAGACGTTTCCGGTGATCCATGACGGAACCAAGATCATCAAGGACAGCTGGGCAATCGCAAGCTATCTCGACCAGGCCTATCCCGACAAGCCGCTGATGCCCGACCTGGCCTACGCACGCTTCGTCAATGGCTGGGCCGACACGGTGGTCAATCCGGCGATATTTCCGATCGTTGTCGCCGACCTTGTCGATCGGGTAAGGCCCCAGGACCGGGACTACATCGTCGAATCGCGGGGCAAGCGCCTTGGGACCACGGATTTCGCTTCGTTTCAGGCGAAGGCAAGAGAGAAGGGCGTCACGGCATTCCGGACGGTACTCGAGCCGGCGCGTCGCGTCCTGAAAGAGCAGCCATTCCTCTCGGGCGAAGCGCCGGCCTATCCAGACTACATTCTCCTTGGATCACTGATGTGGCCGCGGACCCTCAGTCCGCTGGCATTGCTGGAGAGCGACGATCCGGTCCACGCCTGGCGCGAGCGCATGCTCGGCCTGTTCGACGGCTATGCCGGTAAGGCAGCGGTCGCGGCGTGAAGTACGATGCCGTCGTCTTCGACCTGCTGACGGCACTGATCGATTCCTGGAGTTTGTGGAACAGCGTCGCGGGCTCGCCCGAGGCAGGCTTGGTCTGGCGTCGGCGCTATCTGGAAATCACCTATGGGTGCGGCGCCTATCGGCCCTACGAAGCGCTGGTTCGCGAGGCGGCGCGCGATGTCGGCATGCCGGAGCGACTGGGCGAGGAGCTCGAGCGGCGCTGGGCGGAATTGACGCCTTGGCCCGAAGCGGCGTCCGTTCTTGAGCGGATTCCCGCGCCGCTCGCGGTCGCCACCAACTGCTCGGCTCGGCTTGGCCGGCAGGCGGCCGACCGGGTGGGGGTGCCGTTCACTGTCGTCGAGACTGCCGAGAGCGTCGGCTTCTACAAGCCGAGACCCGAAGTCTACCGTGCGGTCCTCGACCGCCTCGGTACGGCGCCGGAGCGGACCTTGTTCGTCGCCGGCTCTGCCTCGGATGTTCCCGGAGCAAAGGAGGTTGGCATGCCCGTCTACTGGCACAATCGCATTGGCCTTTCGCCTCAGGCGCTCGGCGGCGCGGCCGCGCGGCCCGACTTCCAGGAAAAGAGCCTCGAACCGCTGGCCGGCCTGTTTTAGGGTTCGTCGCATGGAAGCCAAACCGACATTCGACCCCAAGGAGCACCGCTTCGGTCCGACCCATTGGTTCGAGGACCTGCAGATCGGCCAGAAGTTTTATATCAACTCGCGCACCCAGACCGAGTCGATGTTTGCCGCTTTCCAGCTGGCCAGCGGAGACAACCATCCGATCCACTACGACCGGGAATACTGCAAGGCGCGGGGCCATCGCGACATGCTTGCGCACGGTCTGCAGGTCGCGATTCAGGGAGCGGCGGGAGCCGGCATCTTTCCGCATGTCATCGGGGATTCCCTGATTGGATTCTTGGAGCAATCCTCGCGGTTCCTGAAGCCGGTCTATTGCGGCGATACGCTGTACCCGATGCTCGAGGTCAGCGGCCTGAAGCCCGGTCGCACGACCGGCGTGGTGGGCATGAAGCTCACCATCCATAACCAGAGCGGCGAACTGGTGTGCGACGGCGAACACAAGTACCTTGTCAAAAAGCGCCCTTAGACAAAGACGGAAGGAAACGGCCCATGCTGGGAGTCATCGCCAAACTGACCATCAAGCCCGGCAGCAACGCCGACTTCGAGGCGACGATGAAAGCGCTGCAGGCCAAGGTCCGCGCCGACGAGCCGGGCAACAAGCTCTACGCCCTACACAAAACGGAAGATGCCAACGTCTATGTCATGTTGGAGCGCTATGACGACCAGGCGGCGCTGGATGCGCACCGGGCGGCGCCGCATTTCAAGGAACTCGGCCGCAAGCTCGGCGACTATCTCGCCGGGCGGCCGGACGTGCAGGTGATGCAGGAAGTGTGACGCGGTATCATGGACGGAGTCGTTCATCGCCACACCAAGCCGGGCACGTCGCCCGGTACGCTGGCCGGGCGCGCGCCCGTGCCGGACGAGGCGCTCGACTTCACCCTGGTCGAATACACCCCTGAGGAATGCCAGATCCTGCACGGGGTCGAGGTCGATGAATGCCGCTTCCATCTCGGCACGCCGGGCCGCACCTGGATCGACGTTGCCGGGCGCGCCAGTTCGGAAATGCTGCGTGACCTCGGCATGGCCTTCAACCTGCACCCGCTCGCGCTCGAAGACGTCTTTCATGCTCACCAACGCAGCAAGCTCGACCTCTACGAAGGCCAGGGGTTCATCGTGCTCAGCGATCCCGCCTACGAAAACGGCGAACTGAAGCAGCGTCAGGTCAGCATCTTCTTCGGCGAGAACTACGTCATCTCGTTCCACGACCACAAGACCGACATCTTCAAGCCGGTGCGGGACCGGGTACAGACCGCGGGCTCTCGGCTGCGCTTGTTCGGGATCGATTATCTCGTCTACGCGCTGATCGATCTGGTCGTCGATCGCAAGTTCCCGATCATTGAGGCGCTGGCGGCGCACTTGGAAACGCTGGAGGACGAGGCGCTGGGGGATGCGACTGACGAAACGCTGGGACACATCCACCAGGCGCGGCGCGCGCTGGTCACCTTTCATCGAATCGAGTGGGCTGAGCGGGAGACCGTGCTCGCTGTGATGCGGCCGGAGACGCCGTTCATCATGCCGGAGACGCGCACCTATCTCCGCGACTGCTTCGATCACACGGTGGCTGTGCTCGACCTCGTCGAGAGTTACCGGGAAATGACCAACGGCCTGATGGAAGTCTACCTGATGCAGTCTTCCAACCGGATGTCGGAGGTCATGAAGACGATGGCGATCATCACCGTCTTCTTCATGCCGCTCAGCTTCCTGGCCGGCATCTACGGCATGAATTTCGAGCGGGATGTCGGCAACATGCCGGAACTCGGCTGGAAGTACGGCTACACCTTCTTCTGGATGACTGTCGTGGTCATCGTCGGCGGGCTGTTCTGGTGGCTGAAACGCAAGCGGTGGATCTGACCTCATGAGCGCCGTTCACCGGATTTTTGGCTCGGAGCTCTCGCCCTATTCGGTGAAGGTACGGTCCTACTTCCGCTACAAGGGCCTGCCTCACGAATGGCTGCTGCGCTCGCCGGCCAATCAGACTGACTTCCAGAAGTACGCCAAGCTCCCGCTGGTTCCGCTGGTCGTGACGCCTGACGGCGAAGGCGTGCAGGACTCCACGCCGATCATCGAACGGTTCGAGAAGGCGCACCCGAACCCCTCGATCGTCCCGGCCGATCCCGCACTCGCATTCCTGTCTTCGCTGCTCGAAGAATATGGGGACGAGTGGGGCAACAAATGGATGTTCCATTATCGCTGGGCCTATCAATCCGATGTGTGGTCGACGGCCGAGCGCATCGCTGTCCAGATGATGGGCGCGCAGGGGCCGCTGGCAGTGGCGCAGGCACGGCAGGCCATCGCCGAGCGCATGACGGGACGCATCGGCTTCGTGGGGTCGAACGAGAAGACGAAGCCGGTCATCGAGGCGTCGTTCAAGCGTGCCCTCGACCTTCTGGATGCACATCTCGCCTCTCGCCGATACCTGCTGGGCGGCCGGCCGGCGATCGCCGACTTCGGCCTCTGGGGTCAGCTGTACGAGGCTGCGACCGATCCGACACCCGGCGCGATCATGCGCGCCTCCTCGCCGAACGTGATGGCGTGGGTGCAGCGCATGCTGGCGCCCCGGGACGAAGGGCCGTTCGAGGAATTCGAGGTCCTGTCGCATGGCCTGATGCCCCTGTTGACGGACGAGGTAGGCGCCTTCTTCCTGCCGTGGTCGGCGGCCAATGCCGCCGCGATCGTGGGCGATGCCAAGAGCTTCGACGTCGTGCTTGCCGGTAATGCCTGGTCGCAGGAGCCACAGAAGTATCACGCGCGCTCGCTCGCCGAGATTCGTCGCAAGTACCAGGCGGTCAAAGGCGATGCTGCCCTCGACGATGTGCTGACCGGATCAGGTTGCCTGCGTTGGCTTGCCGGCTGAAGCGGGCTCAGCGCGGCTGATAGCGCGGTCGCGGCTTGCTCTGTATCAGGGCTGCGATATTCCACGCCTCCTGCAGGTCGAGGACCGGGTGCGCAGGATCAATGCCGCGCGGCATGTTGGACTGGATGAAGCGGACTGAGCGATCGAAGCGGTCCATGCCGGCGCCGTCATTGTAGGAGTCGGGGCCCCACAGCGGCGGAAAACGGTAGCCGCGACCGTCGGGAGCCGAGCCCCAGCGGGCGCCGAGTCCATCTATCCTGTGGCAGGCGGTACAATTCTTCTCGAACACTGCGACGCCGCGTGCCGCATCAGGAGGCAGCGGCGCGGCCGGCGCGGCGGTCACGGGCTCGGCCTGGGGTTCGCCGATGAAACGTAGATAGGCGAGGAACGCCTGCATCTCGGGCGAATTTTCCGGCAGCGCGCGGCCGTTCATAGAACGTGTCATGCATTCGTCGATGCGCTCGATCAGCGAGATCGTCTTGCCACTGCGGCTGGAGAATTTCGGATAGGTCCGCACGATGCCGACCAGCGGTATGGCCGTTCGGTTGGTGCCGCCGTCGAGATGGCAGTTCTGGCAAGCGAGGTTGTTGCCGGCATATCGTTTCGTTGGGTCGGCGACTTCGGGGCCGATGAAGGCGAATGTACGGATCACCAGTTGATGGCCTTGCGCGATCAGGGCGCCGTCCGGCGTGGCCGGCGTGGCAAAGCCGAAGCCGTCGCCGCGATAGTCGGGCCACGAGGTGGGCGGCGTGGTGGGGCCGGCGATCCCGGCCGGCGCCGTCGGGCCCGAGCCCGGCCGATGCGTCACCGCCAGGAAGGCCGCAACCATGAAGCAGAGGGCGAGTACCGCTCCGGCAAGGATCTTGACGTTCATCGCAGTGAGGAACCTATCAGCGTCAGCCCCGATACGCCCAGCATGACGATGACGATCCGCCGGAACTGCAGGTCATCGACCCGGCCGTAGAACAGCAGGCCGATCCGGGTTCCCAGCAGCGAGACCGGCAGTGCGATTGCGGCCCACAGCAGCCAGCGCGCATCGAGCAGGCCGCTCGCCGCCGCCGACACCAGGGCGAAGAGCAGGATCGCCATGTTGTAGGGCTGGTTGACGCCCCGCTGTTCGCTGCGTGACCAGTTGCGCAACTGCACCCAGGTGACGGGCATTGGTCCAGAGAGGCTGGCCATGCCGCCCAGTACGCCGCCGGCGAAGCCGGCCGCGCCGTCGGCGATCCGGCCGCCCCAGGAAGCCACCACGGGCGGACGGGGAAGCAGGAGGTTCCAGCCGACATAGATCACCAGCAGGCAACCGACGCCGAGTTTCAGCGGGTCGGGGCGTAGGTGCTGCAGCAGGATCGTGCCCAGCGGCACGCCCACCATGCCGGCCACGAGGAAGGGCCAGAGGCGCGGCCACCGGACGCCGTGCCAGATCTGCGGCAGGGCCTGCAGATGGCCGCCAACGGCGCACAGGCAGACCAGGGACGCCGCGAAGGTGGGGGGCATGGCGTAGAGCCAGAAGCTCATCGCCACTAACGCATAGGCGGTGCCGGTCAGGCCGTTGACGAAGCCCGCGATCAGCGCGCCGACGACAACCAGCGCAATGTCGCCGGCCGGCGGCCAGATCACGCTCTCACGCTCCGGCGATCACCTGTTGCCGATCATGCCCCGGACGAGAAGGCCTGGATGCCGGTCATGGCGCGGCCGAGGATCAGCGCGTGCACGTCGTGCGTGCCCTCGTAAGTGTTCACTGCCTCGAGGTTCATGACGTGACGTATCACGTGATACTCGTCCGACACGCCGTTGCCGCCGTGCATGTCGCGGGCAACTCGGGCGATGTCGAGCGCCTTGCCGCAATTGTTGCGCTTGATCAGCGAGATCATCTCGGGCTGCGCCTTGCCGTCGTCCTTCAGGCGTCCGACGCGCAGGCAGGCCTGCAGGCCGAGCGCGATTTCGGTCTGCATGTCAGCCAGCTTCTTCTGGATCAACTGGTTGGCGGCGAGCGGTCGGCCGAACTGCTTGCGGTCGAGCGTGTAGTTGCGCGCCTGCTTCCAGCAGAACTCGGCGGCGCCCATGGCGCCCCAGGCGATGCCGTAGCGGGCGTTGTTGAGGCAGCCGAACGGACCGCCCAGTCCGGCAACGTTGGGCAGCATGTTCTCAACCGGCACCATGACGTCGTCCATCATGATGGCGCCGGTCACCGAGGCCCGCAGGCTGAACTTGCCCTCGATCTTGGGTGTCTCCAGGCCCTTCATGCCGCGTTCCAGGATGAAGCCGCGAATTGCTCCTCCGTCGAGCTTGGCCCATACGACCATCACGTCGGCGATCGGCGAATTGGTGATCCACATCTTGGAGCCCGAGACCTTGAAGCCGCCCGGCACGGTGACGGCGCGGGTTTTCATGCCGCCGGGATCGGAGCCGTGGTCGGGCTCGGTGAGGCCGAAGCAGCCGACCCACTCGCCGCTGGCGAGCTTGGGCAGGTACTTCATGCGCTGCTCTTCGGTGCCGTAGGCGTAGATCGGGTGCATGACCAGCGACGACTGCACGCTCATCGCCGAGCGGTAGCCCGAATCGACCCGCTCGACCTCGCGGGCCACCAGGCCGTAGGTCGTGTAGTTGGCGCCGGCGCAGCCGTACTTCTCCGGGAGCGTCGAGCCGAGCAGGCCGAGCGCGCCCATCTCGTTCATGATCTCGCGGTGGAATTTCTCGTGCCGGTTGGCTTCGAG
>CAYZQZ010000191.1:0-7323 GCA_964480235.1 uncultured Reyranella sp.
CGCCAAGGCCTCGGAGACCGGCGGCCCGATCGGCGCCGGCATGCAGCTCAACACCGCGGGCGCCGAGGGCGGCTTCTCGACCCACGTCGCCGACGTCGAGGTCGATCCCGCCACCGGCAAGGTGCGCGTGATCCGCATGACCTGCTTCCAGGACGTCGGCCGCGCCATCCACCCCGACTATGTCGAGGGCCAGCTGCAGGGCGCGATGTCCCAGGCGATCGGCTGGGCACTGACCGAGGAATACATCTACAACAAGCGCGGCCAGGTCGATAACCCGGGCTTCCTCGACTACCGCATGCCGGTGGCCTCGGACCTGCCGAAGCTCGAGTGCGGCATCATCGAGATCCCGAACCCCAAGCACCCGCAGGGTGTGAAGGGCGTCGGCGAGGTCCCGCTGGTGCCCGGCATGGCGGCGATCCGCAACGCCGTCTACCAGGCGATCGGAATCCGCTTCAACCACCTGCCGATGTCGCCGCCCAAGGTGCTCGACGCGCTGGACGCGGCCGCCGATCGCCGCATGGCGGCAGACGACTAGTCGCGAGCGAAGCTCGCGAACGGTGAGCCCGTTGCACTGGCCGCGCCCCGCGCGGCGGTCGTGCTTGTCCCGAGCGCCGCAAGGGGCAAGCACGAAGCGTGGGGCTCGCCGTCGCGCAACTTCGCTCCGCGCGCATTGAGGCGCCCGTAAGCATCCGACCCTAGGTTCGGCCGACCGAGGCCGACCGATGTCCAACAAGCCACTCCCTGCCCGCCTGCACCCGAACGAAAATTCGTTGCGCGGGATTCTGATTGTGATCGGCCTGGCGGCGATGACCTTCGGCGCCATGTGGTGGCTACACTAAGGCCTCGCTAGAGCCACAGCCGCCCCGGTGCACGCCGCTACACGTGCGTGCCAACATTGCCGGCGTGACCTCGATCCACAGGATATTTCCGCTCACCGGCGCATCGATCGCGGCCCTGCTCGTGGCATCGCTGGGCGTCGCGCGCGCCGAACCCGTCGACATCGCCCCGCCCGACGAGGCCCGCATCGCCGCCGAGCAGCTGCTCGGCAGCGACGGCGAGGACCGGGCGTTCGCGGCCCTCCTGCCCTTCACCCGTCGCTTCGACGCGCGCGGCGTGATCGGTCCCGGCCTCGCCGAGGCCGCCGAACGGGCGGGCGCGCCGGCCTCGGCGCTGATCGAACCGCTGCAGGCGATGCTGGCCCGCCTCGATCCGGCGTCGGACCTCGCGCCGGACGACCGCTTCGCGCTCAGCTGGGAGCAGACCTTCAACGGCGACGGCCGGCCGATCGGCCTCGCCCGCGTGCTCAGCCTCGACCTCGCGACCTCGGCCAAAGGCCGCGTGTCGATGATCCGCTTCCGGCCGTTCACCGGACCGGTCGCGGGAAGCGAGCGCTTGTTCTTTGCCGACGGCACGCTCGCGGCACCTCCGCCGATCCGTCTGCCGCTCGACGACATAAAGGTCACCTCGGGCTTCGGCCTGCGCCCCGACCCGCTCGACCAGCCGGCGCGCAGGCAGCCCGTCGAAGTCCAGCCTGCCGCCCCGCCGCCGCCGCCGCCGCCCGAAGCCGCCGCACCGCCGCCGCTCAGCGCCGCCGCCATGGGCGAGGTCACCCGCGCCTATGCCGGCTTCGGCAACGGCGGGCAGCTCGGCAACGTGCGCGATCTCACGCCCGGCCTGCACAACAACGAGATCGACCGCATCATGGCCGAGCGTCGACTGCGCCGCCTCGAGGAAGAGGCACGGCGCAGGGCGGACGAACAGGCGGAAGCCGGGCGCCAGGCCGCCCGGCAGGCTGCCGCCGAAAAGGCCGCTGCAGCACGGGCGGCCAATCCGTCGCCTTCTCCACCGAAACCGCGCCTCCTCTACATGCACGAGGGCCTCGACCTGCTGGCTCTTCCCGGAACCCCGGTGCGGGCCGCCGCCGACGGACGGGTCGTGCTGGCCCGGCCCGACCGCGGCTACGGAAACGCAATCCATCTCGAACACGGTCCGGGGATGCTCACGCTCTACGCCCACCTCGCCGGCTTCGCCGCCGGCATCGAACCCGGCGCAACCGTGCAGCGCGGCGAGGTGATCGGCTTCGTCGGCAGCACCGGCCGTTCGACCGGCGCTCACCTGCATTTCGAATTCCTTCTGGGTGGCCGCCCGGTCGATCCCTCGAGCGGCACCGTCGCGCTCAAGCTTGGCGCCGCCGACCTCGTCCGCCTGCAGCGCCAGCTCGCCATCGAGGACAGCCTGCGCAACGAGCCGCGCAAGAACGACCGCGCGCCGATTCCGCTCCAGGACCAGGTCGCGAAAGCGGAATAGAGCTCCTTCCCCATTCGAATGGGGAGGAGAAGAGTCGGGTGCGCCAACTGCGCCAACCCCGAGGTAGAAGAAGACTCCGCCGGCCCCGGAGGCCGCGCCCTGCTGTCCTGAGGCGCAGCCGGTCCGGCGCCGGCGGTCTCGTCCTTCCCGGCGCGGCCGGCGGCAACCCCAGATCGCCGTTCTCGGCCGCGCTCCACCACGAGCGCAATCCTGCACCGAGCGGCGACGGGTGCGGTGTGACCAGCTTGTGGCGTTACTTTTGATACGCGCTCCCGACTGCGCTGCCGATCCGCGAACGCACGACGGAGCCGATTAAAGCGCCAGAATAGGTCCCGTCGTCGCGGCGCGCCTATGGTGACCGCATGAAACAACGACGCCGTCGCCAATGGAATCCGGGGCCACGCTGCCGCAAGGACTGGTCGGTCGAGCAGCGCCTCGCGCGCCACGCCGTGCGCGATCCCCTGAGCGGCTGCTGGCTGTGGCAAAGCTGCCTGGTCGCCGGCTATGGCCGGATCCACGTCCATGGCCGGCAACTGCACGCCCATCGCTGGGTCTGGGAGATGCTGCGCGGACCGATCCCGCCGGGCATGATCCTGTGCCATCGCTGCGACGAGTCGCGCTGCTGCAATCCCGACCACCTGTTTCTCGGAACCCGCGGCCACAACATGGCCGACCTCAAGGCCAAGCAGCTGCACCGCGCCGACGCGCGCGCCGGTACGGCCGCGGCTTCGGGCAGCGGCGGCGAAGCCACAATCCGCATCATCTATCGCGGCGTCGAACTGGTCGGACAGGTCAAGGTCGCCGCCGTCGACCCGCGCGTTCGCGCGGTCGAGGCCGCAGCATTGATCGCCACGCCACCACCGCGGACTGCCCGCTTTTCCACACCTGCCAGAAAGGAAAGCCCATGAGCCGGACCAACGACCTCTACGACATCGAAGCCTTCGCCCTCCACGACCTCATGGAGCGGGTCAGGGATTACCTGGCAGCCGGCCGCCGGCACGCCAACGTGAGTGATGCCCGTCTCCTCGCAATCTGGGAGGACTACCACTGGTCCTTCCTGGTGCACCCCTCGTCGGAAAATACCGATCGCTACGAAAGCATCGATGCCGAGCGGGAACTCCGCGGTCTGAGAGCACCCGAAGTCCGCTTCAGCCGGAGCGACCGTGCGCGCATCCATCGCAACATCCGCGAGGCGGCCGCCAATCCCGAGGTCCGCGCGCGGATCGCGGCGGACTACGAGGAGTTCCGCCGCCAGTGGCACGGACCGGGCCACTAAAACGGTACCCGATCGCGGTTAAGCCGCTTCCCATGAATTGACGGTCAGCGCGAGAGCTCCGGAAACTCTGCTAATCGTCGTCGTCCTGCACCCTTGGCTTCCGCGTGCCCCAACGGCACCCCCACGCCGTTCGGAATGCCAGGGTCGGCGGCTCCTTGGGCGTCAAGGTCGCCTCGATCCGCATCCTCGTGCCGCCATAGTGGGGCCAGTTCAGTTCGCCGCGCCACTTGTCGTCCGGGCCGCGCACGAGGATCCATGATTGCTGGCCCTTGGTGAGGCGCCAGGCGCCATCGACCAGGTCCATCCGCCAGGAGCCGGCAATATTCTGGTCGAGGTCCATGCACTCGGTGTTGGTGTTGCGTCCATAGACTTCGATCGTGCCCGCCTGCACCGGCGACGCGACCGCCCAGGTCGCCAACGCCGCCGCGAGAGCACTCGACGTTGCTCCTGCCTTCGTCCATCCAATCATGGGTTGCCCCTCCCGGCCCTCTTGCCCGAAAGCCTTAGCCGCCCGATACTGCAGACCGCTTCCCTCAACTGGCAGCTGTGCTTGCAGCCGGTACGCGGCAGCAAGACAATTGCCGCCACGACGATCGCCGGTTCAGGCGATGCCGAAGACCTTGGGGCAGAATCTGCTTTTCTCATCGGCGCGACTGTTGCTCCTTTCCTCGCTTACGTTGGCTCTGGCGTCCTGTGCGCCGCCGCCGCGCGTGCCCGACGGCGACAAGCTGCTGATCGGCAGCACGCACTATCAACTCTGGGGCATCGAGGCGCCTGGTCTGCACCAGACTTGCGACGACGACTGGCCGGCCGGCCAGGAGGCGCGCCGCGCGCTCGAGGCACTGACCCACGACCGCACGGTCGTCTGCGAACCGCGCGGGCTCGACCGCTACCGGCGCGTGCTGGCGCTGTGCCGCGCCGGCGGCCAGGACATTGCCGCCGCGATGGTGAGTGCCGGCCTTGCCTGGGCCGACGTCACCCAGACCCGCACCTATGCCGGCATCGAGCGCGAGGCCTACGTCAAAGGTCTCGGCATCCACGGCAGGAACTGCCTGCCGCCATCGGAGCGGGAATTGTCGGAGCGACTGAAGACCGGGTTGAGCCGCTAGATCCTTCGCGGGAGTGCAACAAGGTCTTCGTGTGAAAGCGCGAAGCCTCCCCTTCATCGCAGGACGCAGCCTTCGCAATCCAGTATCGTCTCGCCGAAAATCCGAACGGAGCGACCGACGTGCGTGCGCTGAAGACTGTCATCCTGGCCGGCCTCGCCGCCGGTATCGCGGCGCTGGCCGCCCTGCCGGCCGAGGCGGCACCGCCTGCCCTGCCGATCGTCAAGAAGCGCGGCTTCCTGCTGTGCGGCGTCAACGGCCAGTTGCCGGGCTTCTCGATGCGCGACGACAAGGGCCAGTGGACCGGCTTCGAGGTCGACATCTGCCGCGCCATCGCCGCCTCCGTGTTCGGCGACTCGACCAAGGTGCAGTTCGTCCCGCTCACCGCGCGCGAGCGCTTCGACGCCCTGCGCAAGGGCGAGATTGACGTCCTGATCCGCAATTCGACGGCGACGCTCGAACGCACAGTTGGGCGCGGCGTGCGCGATGCCACGGTGATCTATGTCGAGGGCCAGGCCGTGGCCGCCTCGCGCAAATCCGGCATCGACACGCTCGAGAAGCTGGATGGCCGGCCGATCTGCGTCCTCAACAGCACGACCTACGGGTGCAACGTCCGCGACTGGCTGCGCCCCCGCAATCGCAAGTACGTTCCGGTCACGTTCGACACCCAGGAGGAAATGTACGCCGCCTTCTTCGCCGGCAAGTGCGATGCCGTCACCCAGGACATCTCGGCGCTCTCGACCTCCATCCTGGCCGGCGGCAAGCTGCAGGACTATCTCGTGCTGCCCGGCATCGTCGGCCTGCAACCCAACGCCGCCTTCGTGCGCTCGGGCGACGAACAATGGGAGGACGTGGTGCGCTGGACGATCTTCGCCCTGCTCGAGGGCGAGGAACAGACGATCACGCGGGAGAATGTCGACACGCAGCTCAAACTCGGCGGGCCCGTGGCCCAGCGCCTGCTCGGCATGCCTCCGGACGACGGCAAGCTGCTCGGTCTCACCGGCAACTGGGCCTACGACGTCATCAAGCAGGTCGGCAATTACGGCGAGATCTTCGACCGCAATCTCGGCCTGCAGTCGCCGTGGAAGTTCCCGCGCGGCACCACGGCGCTGTGGAACAAGGGCGGCCTGATGTACGCGCTGCCGTTGCGCTGACCGATCCGACCCACCGCGACCGCGCCGGCGTCCGCCCTGCGGCCGGCGCGGCTTGAACCGGTTTCCGCCGCGCGCTCGAATGGGCGCCGGAGGAAACGAAACCAATGAAACCCACGATATTCGGCCGGCGGCGCGTGCTCGCCGGAGCGGCGACCGCCGCCCTGCTGTCGGGTCCGGCCCACGCCCAGCAATTCCCGACCGGTCCGGTCACCCTGATCGTGCCCTTCCCGCCTGGCGCCTCAACCGATGTCACGTTCCGGCTGGTCGCGGGCAAGCTCTCGCAGATGTGGGGCGTGCCGGTGGTGGTCGACAACAAGGGCGGCGCCAACGGCATCATCGCCGCCGAGGCCGCCGCGCGCGCCAAGCCCGACGGCCATACGCTGTTCACCACCTCGTCGATGACGCACGCGGGCAATCCTGTGCTCTACGACAAGCTGCCCTACGACCCGATCAAGGATTTCGAGCCGGTCACCCGCATGAGCATGGTTCCGCTGGTCATGCTGGTGCACAAGGGACTCAAACTGAAGACGCTGGCCGAGCTGACGGCGCTGCTGAAGTCCCAGCCCGGCAAGCACAATTTCGGCTCGGGCGCGATCTCGGCGCGGGTCGCGGGCGAACTCTACCGCATGCTGACCGGCGTCGACGCCGTCCACGTCGCCTACCGCAACAACCAGCTCGCCGCGCCCGATCTCAATGCGGGCACGATCTCCTTCATGGTGCCCGACCTCTCGAGCGCCAAGATGATCCTGAACAGCGGCTGGGCCGATGCGCTGGCCGTCACCCAGGCCGAGGAGAACCCGATGCTGCCGGGCGTGCCCGGCGCCAAGGCCGCGGGCCTCCCCGGCTTCATCTTCACGACCTGGTCGGCGGTCTACGCGCCGCGCGGCACCTCGAAGGAGGTGATCGCCCGGCTCAACAAGGACTTCATCGCCGCCGCCACCTCGCCCGAGATCAACGAAAAACTGATCGGCATGGGCGGCCCGATGAATCCGACCACGCCCGACGAGCTGCGCGACTTCACGCTCAGCGAGATCGAGGCGTGGCGCAAGGTGGTGAAGGCCGCGAACATCCGGATAGAGTGAGGGCGCCGGCGGCGCGCCCGGCCCCGGCGCCGCAATCCCGCCGCCTTTCGCGCGCTGATGCGCGAAAGACACACCACCGCGCCGATCGACGCGCGAGAGTCGTTGTCGCAACCTGCAACGTTGTCGGCGGAATCGTCGAGGCGTAGAATCAGCAGCATGACACGGCGCACCCGCAACCGGCTGATCGACTTGGGCCTCACGGCCCTGGTGGTGCTGGCCTGCGTCGGTTCCGCCGCCGTCACCCTCGCCGCGCACGCCTGAGCCGTTCCGTCTGACCGGGCCTTTCTGACCGCGCCTCGCGCCGGCCAGTGCCGTTTGTCGGCGCGAGCCGTTGTAACCGAAGGGCAAACAAGAACCTCACCCTTCGAGACGGCCGCTTCGCGGCCTCCTCAGGATGA